>JAYVIY010000386.1:0-17480 GCA_043769795.1 Pseudobdellovibrio sp.
TCAATACCTTCTTCAATACCAACAAAGATACCGAAATCAGTTACAGATTTAACTTCACCTTCAAGGATAGTTCCCGGAGGATATGATTCTTTCATTTCAACCCAAGGATTGGCCTGAAGTTGTTTCATACCTAAACTGATACGGCGATTTTCCATATCGATTTCGAGAACCTGAACTTCAACTTCCTGTCCGACCTGTAATAATTGGTTGGCATGCTTTACACGCTTAGTCCAAGACATTTCAGATACGTGGATTAAACCTTCAACACCGTCGCCAAGTTCAACAAACGCACCGTATTCAGCAACAGAAACTACTTTGCCTTTTACTTTTGCGCTAATTGTATACTTGGTTTTGATGTCAGCCCATGGATCTTCAGTCAATTGTTTCAGACCAAGACTTACGCGCTCTTTTTCAGTGTCATACTTAAGGATTTTAACTTTAATTTCATCGCCTACATTGATCAGCTCAGAAGGATGTTTTACTCGCCCCCAGCTCATGTCAGTGATGTGCAATAAACCGTCAATACCGCCGAGATCAATGAACGCACCGTAATCGGTCACATTTTTAACAAGACCTACAACAGTAGCGCCTTCTTTCATTGTATCTGCAGTTTGTGCTTTCAAGCTATCGCGCTCTTCTTCAAGAATTGCACGGCGAGAAAGAACGATATTTCCACGTTTTTTGTTAAACTTGATAACTTTAAATTTATATTTCTTTCCAAGATAAACATCCATATTGCGAACCGGACGTAAATCAATTTGTGAACCAGGTAAAAATGCTTTTACGCCGATATCAACTGAAAGACCGCCTTTAACTTTCGCAACAACAACACCCTCAATGATTTCTTCATTTTCAGCTGCTTTTGAAATGTCAGTCCAAGCGCGTAACATATCTGCTTTATCTTTTGATAAGGCAACCATGCCGTTTTCATTTTCGATACGATCAATTAAAACCTCAACAGTGTCGCCGGCTTTAACTTGTCGAACTCCATCTACAACGCGGAATTCATTGATCGGAACCAGACCTTCTGATTTATAGTTGATATCAACCAATACAAAATCAGATTGAACTTCAACAATAGTACCGGTGACAACATCACCGACTCTGAAATCTTGTTCTTTTGTTGACGCTGAGAAAAGTTGTTCAAACTCTCCACCTGATACTTGATTATTCAAACCAGGATTTGCTGGGATCTTTGCGTCTTCTGCATCCAGAAGTGCTAGGACCGATTGTTTTTCTTTTTCGCTCTTGCTTAATGTTTTGTTCATGCTCTTTCTTTTTTCCTCCTGCGCAAAGGGTCCTCTAGGAACTCTAAGGCTGAACAGGTAGTTCTAGGGGGTTTTGGGGTCATGGTCAATAACAGAGTTATAGAGCTGGGCTGCCTATTTTATGGGATCAATTTAACGACCGAATCGGTGATTTTAGATCAAAAAGAATGGTACGAGAGCGAGATACTCGGATAGGTCCAGCCATTGGTGTAACTCACGTTACTCTGAACAGAGCTCACTAGAGATGTTTTGTAATTGGCCGAGTAAAAATTCAGAGCCAATCCTATCAGAATCCGATCACTCAAATTGGACTCAATTGCGAATTTGAGGAGATGGCTTTCACCATTGATATCTTCAGTCACCGTGCCGTTGCTGAAGCTTCCTTTACTAATTATTCCGTAGGCATAGGTAATCGAGAAATTCTGTCGGTTTTGAATTTGCCAGCGAAAACAGGGGCCCATATCGCTGGAAGTCAGTGTTTGGTCGAGCACGCCTTGAAAGGTTTCTGTGTTTCGGATTGTCGACATATACCAGCCCAAAAGGTATCCAGAGCTCGCATCCGATTTTCCTAAATTGGCAAAGATTCCGACTGAATTGATCGACCGAGCCACACTCTGATCGGTCGCTCGTGAAAAACTGCCCTGCGCAATTCCAAGATTCAGATCGGCAACCACCGCAAAGGACTTACTCACTCCGGCCAGCAAAAGTATAAAAATGAAAAAGCTTTTCATGCTCACATCTTAATAACTAAACAAGTTCGACTCAACTAAAAAATAGACAGAGATGAAAGAATCAAGTTAATTTAAAATTTATGCAACTGGAAACCGAAAGATTATTTTTACGGGATCATCGAACCGAAGACTGGATTGATATTCACGAATATGCTCGGGAACCCGACTTTTCAAAATATGATTTTTGGGGGCCGAACACCGAAAATGATTCTCAGGAATACGTCAAACGCTCGATCGAATCTGCTCAGCAAAAGCCCCGTCACAAATATGATTTGGCCATCGTCGAAAAAGCTGGCCTCAAGGTCATAGGCGGAGCCGGAATCAGACGTGATGCCGAAAAAAGTTCTGTCGGCAACATAGGCTACGGCATAAATCCGTCGTATCAGCTTAAAGGCCTAGCCACCGAGGCCGCGCTCAAGCTGATCGAGTTCGGATTTTCCGAAATGAATTTAAAAGTTATCTGGGCCACCTGCGATGCGCTTAATTCAGCTTCTTATAAAGTCATGGAAAAATGCGGCATGAGCCGAGTGGGTTTTTTTGAAAAACATAAAGAATTCAAGGGTCGCTGGCGAGATACTTTACGCTATGAAATCACCGACCCCGAATTTTTTAAGTCGATTGACTAGCGGGAAGCAAAATCCAGCTGAACGTTGACTACCGGTTCTTTTTTCATCGCAAAACCATCATCTATTTTCTTGGTACCGAAGGTCACCGCGATATGGCAATTTTGGGTTGATTTAAACATTTGAGTTTTGAAAACTCTTCGTTTCGGAGTTGCACAAATAGTGCTGTAACCATCGCTGTGGTAAACAATATTACCGGTAGCTTCATCCAGTGCAAGTCCCTGAACTTTCACTCTGACGTTTCGTCCGGAAATTTCTGCGTCATCGCCCTTGCCGGCATTGCCTGGAGTTAAATTCAGTACAATCCAAGCTCGGCCCGTTTCACGATCAGCGGCAAAAGAAGTATCTGTGTTTGCGTCCGTGGAAAGAAATTCTGTACCTTCAAGACTTACTTCAGAAGTGGACTTTGCCAGAACATTCAACGAGTAAAAGGCCAAAAGTATTGCGATAAACTTCATAAAAATCCTCCTTAAAATATTATTAGGTGCATAATGCACAATAATTTAAGGCAGCAAATTCAATGCCTTAATCATCGACATTGAGACTCTAATGAAATATTTTTTAGTACAAATTTGCAACCTAAAGGTCGGTTTTTAAGCCGTACAAAAAACTTCAGTGAATTTTTTGTTTGGCAAAAGAATATATTTTTTCAGTTACATCATTTAATGATAGCTGGGTTGTATCAATAACGAGCGCATCTTTCGGTATCTGCAATGGAGCGACCTTTCGGCTTGAGTCCTGCTCGTCTCGCTGTTTCTGCTGAACTGCCAATTCCTTTTCATCCAAACCGAGCTCCTGCGCCCTTCGCTGTGCTCGGTTTTCAGAAGATGCCGTCAGATAAACTTTGACTTCAGCTTTCGGAAAAACCACAGTGCCACAATCACGGCCTTCGGCGACTAAACCGCGGTCTTCAAATGCGCAATGCCTTTGATGATCCAGCAATGAAGATCTCACTTCGGGATAATGGCTGATTTTACTGGCTACGTTACCAACGTCTTCCTGAAAAATAAAATCGGTGACTTCCTGATCGTGATACCAGACTTTGGTTTTTTCCCGGGTCATTTGCACTTTCCAGATATCAGACATTGCTAATTCGGTTAGGGCTTCAATATCTGTTAAGTTAATTTTTTCCTGTATCGCGACGTACGCAAGCCCTCGATAAAATGCTCCGGTAGAAACCCAAGGAATGTTAAATAAACGGGAAAGTTCTCGGCTGACCGAAGATTTACCTGAGGCTGCGGGCCCGTCAATTGTAATTACAAATCCCATAAATTCCTAACTGCTATTTTCTGAACTATTCCGAAGCCTACCCGATTTCAGAAACCTCAGTCAGCATTTTTTCAATGGCAATCATAGCTTTCTTATTTTCAGTCATTTGCCCAACTGTCATGCGCATCAGAGTTTTAAAGCCATAGTTTTGAACTGGCCGCAAAATAAGTCCTTTTTTAAGCAGGTTAACGTGAACTTCTTCTGAATTTCGTTTCGTGTCGAACAAAATGAAATTTGCCTGTGAGGGATAAAACGGCAGTTTAAGTCTTTCGAGCTCAGCATAAAAATAATCGAGCCCTTCCCAGACAGACATCTGAGATTGTTTAAGATAGTCTTTATCGTCAAGAGCCGCCACACCTGCGGCCTGTGCCAGATCATTAACATTAAAGGGGTTTCTGACCCGATTATAAAATTCAAGTACGTATTCAGGTGCCAGCAGAGCTCCTAGTCTGAAACCGGCCAGCCCGTAAACTTTAGAAAAAGTTTTTATAACCAAGACATTTGAATATTTATTATAGAATTTAACAGCTTCTCTGAAGTTCGGATCTCTGACAAATTCTGTATAAGCTTCGTCAAAAACCAACAAAACGTCGTCGCGATTACCTAGCCTAACTAAAAATTCATCGAGTTGATCACCGCCGACAAAAGTGCCGGTAGGATTATTAGGATTCGGAATAAAAATTATTTTTATCTGCGCCGTGGGGTTTCGGAAAAAATAATCAGCAATCGCCTTAAGGTCGATGGTCAAATCAGGGAGTAAAGGAGTCGTTCTGACACGTACACGGGCGGCTTGTGCACAGACCTGATAGGCCACAAAAGCGGCTTCGGATGTAAGAATTGCATCGCCAGGTTCACAAAATATCCGGATCAACAAATCGATTATTTCATTTGAACCATTACCAATAGCTACCTGACTGGCCGGAACTTTCCAGTTCTGCGAAATTTTCTGAACCAATTCGTAACAGGCCGGATCTGGGTAACGATGTTGCTGCATTAAAAGATTCTGGACGGCCGCTATCGCCATTGGGCTAGGACCTAATGGATTTTCATTACTTGCTAATTTTATAACTTCTTTAAGCCCGTACTCCCGTTGCGTTTCAGAAATGGGCTTACCTGGCTTATACGGAATCAAGTTTAATATTTCAGCCGATACTTTCATTGTTGACCCTTTTCATCTGAATTCATAACATACCGATTACAACAAAAGAAAGCGCGAGTTAAACGAAAAATATGTCGAACCCAGCTATTGCTCTGTATCTAGGCGAATCTTACGCCACGATAGGCCTTTTTGATACCTCAAAGAAAAAAAGTTCTGCGCTATTTGAAAAATCAATTTTCTTACCCCAGGTTTCTCTAAAAAATTTATTGAACCAAACCAAAATTAAATTCGATGAACTCTTTCCGGCCAATGAAATTCCGGTTTCAGTTTACGTTGTTACTAAATACTTTGATCGGCTGAAACAATTCAGATTGGGTGGCAGCATCTCTCAAATTATTATGAAAGGCTTCGAAAACTCATACACTTTGAATGATTCGAAATGCCTTTCACTGGCCGCCGCCCAATTGATAATTTCGCTGGAAAGCAGCGACATCAATGAAACTTTTCTTTCGCAGGAACTTGAACGTATTAAAAAAATCAATCCTGACCTGAACAAGGTTGTCATTTCAATACCGGAAGAGAGCGTTTCCGTTAAACAAATGGATCTGCTTCTCGACTTTTTTTCGAAAGCGGGGTTAAAGATATTTCATTGCACGTCGGCGCATATCCAGAGCAACCTGCGCAAAACTCTGCTTAATGCCGGCAGCGAAGGAACAAAGGAAGAAATAGTCAGTGACCTCAAAGAAACCTTCGGAGAAACCGCACTAGTTAATTTTTTCTGTAACAAGGGTTTTCAGTCACAGTTTGAAAACTGCGAACTTTTTACCAGCGCAAATAATTTTCTTGCACACTATATCAAATCGAAAAAATATTCTCAGGGTGCTTTTTTCGATATCGAAACGCTAAAATTTATCGGCACCGAATCAGCTTCTGAATGGAAAAGCCCTTGGGGCCGCATGCCCATTGAGCATGCGCAATATTCTGATCTGTCTATTCATCCATTTTCTGAAATTAAACTCAATCATCTTTCATTGCTGCAAATCGAAGGCAACCTGCAGCAATTGGAACCTGGGCCGGTTGTGGCCGGTCGGGCGATTAAACCTCTTGTCATCGATCTTTTTTATGAAGAACTCGTGAATAACGAACTGGCAAAAAATTTGTTCGCGCAGTTGCCTCAGGAATCCCTGAAGCAAAAAATTTCGAATCTATTTTCAGTTCTGGAAAAAGGACAAAAAAATCCCAACTTAGCGTTGACTGTTGAAGATGTTAAAAAAAATATTCTTGAAACACTTCAAAACGAAGTATCAACTTTGGGCAACTCTGTATCCACTTTAGTCTTCGGCCCACTTGCACCAATTTTTATGGCTGAGTCCACTCAGGGTAAAAAAGATTCTTTTTCATGGACTCGCGAGATCATGAATGTCGCGTTATCGAAGGAACTTGTATGATGTTTCTCAGGTACCAGTCTTATATTAAAAATATTCTTAAAAATTATAGATCCTGTTCATTGGTAAATTCCGAAGGGGCTCTGCTCTATTCAAAAGATAACAACAGTGATCTTCTGACCACCACCCGTTTAGTAGCATTTCAGATCGTAAAGAAATATCTGAATCCGAAACCCCTTGATCTTTTTGTACTCAATGATCCAGAAAACGGGGGCTTTCAATTTTCGAAATTACTTTTTATAACCTGTCTGACGCCCAATCTATTTTTGATCTGGGACGAAGACTATCATTACATCGATTTTAAAATACCACCGACTCCATTATATGACCTTGGTATGAAAAATGAATTCGTCTGGAAAGCTCTGGTTGAATCAAATAAATTTGCTGCCGAACTCAAATATTTTTTTGAACTGCAGAAGTCGAATTTGGACCGGATCATCAGTTCAAGAAGTCAAATTGACCTTATCGCAAACCCGAAGAATCAACAGCTTTGGCTGAAAGCCACACAGGAAATTTTTTCTATTCAATTTGGAAGCAAGGCCCACGGAAGCTACGAGGGCAGCTATCGCCTGATGCAGAATCAATTTATTAAGCTCAAGTTGAGCGCGGAAGAAAAACAGAATCTAAAACTAATCACTTTGGATTTTACAAACACCAACCTGGCCACCGAAATTCATTCATCTTCTCATGTGGCGGAAAGCGCGATCGTAAAAAAGATTATTGATTTTTATCAGATCGGTGATTTTTTTACCCAATCTATTCTTGATAAAATTAAGGTGATACTTCCGCCTCGTTCTATCGTTTCAAAATCGCATCCAACTGGTCAGTACAATTACGAGTTACAGGCGATCTGTGCCCAGCTCTGCGATTACAATTTACAACAGATGAATTCTCACGCCCGTAAACCCCAGAGCAGTTTTGAGTATGCTCACTTTCTCCACTTTGACATCCACACTGAAAATTGTTTTTCGAGTAACCTTTTCTCTGCCCAGACCGTAAATCTCGAAAATTTCGAGACCCTGATCAACGACAGCTCGATTCATATGTCAAAAATGAAGAAAGCCGACTCGGTCTGTCACCTGAAATTTGAGGTTACTGCCGAAAAGGGCATAAAAATTAGTATAAAGAATATCTACTATTCAGAAAAATCACCTAACTTTATAAAGCTCAATGACCTTGTTATTCAGAGAGGCGTTTTTAGTTTATCAAAGGGCGATCAGGTTGAAGTTTACTGGGGATAATAGCTTTTATTTACAGACCTGAGACCTGTTCGCAAGTTTTGAACTGGGCCGAAGTATCTATGTTCGCAATTTTTTTACATAATTTTTTTGCACTACGGCTATTCAAGGTTTGAAGATTTAAAACCTGGTCTTGAATCATTATTGAAATCTTATAATAGAGCGGGGTCAAGAATCGGTCGACCGTTCGGCTGACCTGCGGCGGCTTGCTCGCATTTCCTCCGGCATAGCCTTTTGCACACATTTGATTTCTAAAACTGTCTTCGGTGCCTGCCTGATCTAACAGCTGCGTCATAAGGCCTGCCAGCAGGCCGGTGCGGTCTTCTCCGACAGTACAATGAAAAAGAATTCTGTCCGCGTCAGAGGATTCAACCGCTTTAAGAATATTGAGTGAATCAATAATTTGCTCACAGGCTGTTTGTTCTGAAGTAAAGTCTTTCCAAGGAAACGGAATATGATAAATCTTTGTCTCATCAAAACCAGCCGCGAGAAGAGCGCTTCTTTCGTCATCCACTTCGGTCTTTGTCTGGTTTTTAAAAATGAGAACGGAAGTAATTCCATTTTTTACTAAACTTTTTATTTCGCTGGATTTAGGCGCACGTCCTCTGAAAATCTTGTCAGAGCCCTGAAGAGGTTCTAGAAACACACCCGCATTGCAAATATTGAAAGTTAAGAACAATAGGACAGCAACTAAATTTTTCATTGCACGATTTTAAATGATTGGCTCGAGTAAATCTACTGTCAGAAAGTTGGTCAGTAATTGCTACAAAAATTGTAATTTATTGGCTGGTCATTGAGCTGGTCATTGAACTGGTCATTGAACTTTGGCTCCCCATTTTCGCAGGGCCTCTTTGATTTCGTTGATGTGTTCGTGGCTCGTTGTTTCTATGACGAAGTCAATTTTGGTCTCTTTAAGATTAAGACCGAATTCGACTCGATCGTGGTGAACTTCGAGGATATTAGCTTTATGATCGGCTAAAATCTTTGTTAATTGACTGAGACTACCGGGCACATCTGGAACAATAACCGACATTTCGCTTAAACGGCCTCTTTGAATCTGACCGCGCTGGATAACCTGCGATACTATGTTTAAATCGATATTTCCGCCGCTGACCACAATACAATTATTCTTACCAAGTTTCACCTTGCGGGAAAGCACTGCGGCTAATCCTGCAGCCCCTGAACCTTCCGCAACGGTCTTGACCCGCTCGAGCAGATAAACAATGCTTTCGGCAATTTCGCCTTCGCTGACCGTAACCATCTCATCCACATACTTAGAAATGAAGCAATCATACATGGCTTGGCTCGGGGCCTTGATCGCAATTCCGTCAGCGATGGTTGCGGCATAAGGTTTAACGGCCCCAAGTGTTTTGTTTTTAAAAAGTTGATACATCGAATCTGCAACCTCGGCCTGCACTCCGATAATTCGAATCTTCGGATTAAGCGCTTTAATACCGGCAGCAACCCCACTTATAAGTCCACCGCCACCCACCGGAACCACAATTGTGTCTAATTCATTTATCTGATGAAAGATTTCGAGGCCTATCGTACCCTGTCCCGCAATCACTTTTTCGTCTTCGTAGGGATGAACAAAGACAAGTCCTCTCTGCTTAGCAAGCTCAACTGCGTGGTCGCGAGCCTCGTCAAACATTTGCCCTCTGAGAATAACTTCTGCTCCGTATCCCCTTGTGGCTTGAATTTTAGAAAGAGACGCTGTTTCAGGCATCACAATCACGGCCTTTAAGCTATTAAGACTTGCACTGATGGCTACACCTTGCGCGTGATTTCCGGCAGAACAAGCGATCACACCCTTTGCTTTATCGCTAGAAGACAATGTCGCAATTTTATTTGAAGCCCCACGAATTTTAAAACTGCCAGTCCGCTGATTATTTTCAAGTTTAAAAAAAATATCTGTTCCCATTAATTGCGAGCAGGATCTTGAATAATCACACGGAGTCAGATTGATGAAACTCTGAATACTCTCTTGGGCTGCCTGAATATCTTTTAAGGTTACCTTCACAGTTGAATGATACTCTAAGTTAATCCGCATTTACAATAAAAAATGACATCCGGACTTTCGCGTTCAGTTCTCGAATACTTCCATACTTTTAATATAAGGCTTTTTTTTCAACTCGGAAAGTATCAGATCCAGATCGGTTTCTAACAAATCACCTAAAACAATTCGTCCTAAGTTAAAAATCGGCTGTGAATAATCATATCCATAAGACAGAGCATCGGACTTCTTGCACCAATCGTAATAAAGCTTGTACTTCTTCTGAAGTTCAGACGCTTGAACCTTTGTTTTGAAGGCAAACGAATTAAAACAAAAATTAACACTGCTCGTTACATATAGCTGCGATTTAATCTCTCGCTGCCTGACCAATTCAAAATCGTTGGTGAGAAACGCTGACTGCAGTTCTTTTCCGAGAACAAAAGCGTCCAAAACCAAATCTCCGTTATACACATTCAATTCAAAATCTTTGTAATCAGAATCTGCAAGATCCGTCTTTTGAAATTGGGTCGTCTGATTTCGAACCGCATAAAAATAATCTGCCGGTGCAGGCCTGGTCTTAACCAAAATCTTTTCAATCTGATGGATTAACTTATTTACTGCCTCGAGGGCTAACAAAAACTCATCATCTTTAGATTGCGCCACAATTGCATCGTGCAAATTTTTTTCGAAAAAAAAATGAATTTCATTCAATAGATCACAAAAAGTAGCCGACTCCGAGTTCAGTGCCGTTAAAAAGTGCCGCGGCAGTTGAACACGTGAATTAACCAGATTCAATTCAGCGGACAAATCCTGAATTTTTTTTTGAAGATCCATCTGAAGCGAATCCGCAGAGTTATCATATATATTCCAGCTGGTTGTTCGATCTTTATCCTTCATCCAATTTTTCATCAGCTCATAAAAAATTTTTGAAGCGCGTTTATCGTTTAGGCGCCATATTAACTCGTAACAATTTTGCCGGAATGCCGATTCTTTTTCCGGATAAAAAATATTCGATGAATTCTGTGAAAAGTTATACTCAACTTTATCCGAAAATATAACTTTACAGAAAGAACTCATAATTTATTGCAGATATTCAGAAACGAATCCACCTGCAGCGAGGCGCCACCGATCAAAAAACCGTCTACGAACGGAATATTAAGTAGTTCAGTCGAATTCTCGGGCTTGACGCTACCCCCATAGAGTAATTGAAATTGTGTAAATCCGTTTTTTGTCAGGTGAGCATTCAATTCTGAGTGCACCTCTGCAACTTGCGCAGATGTTGCTACTTTTCCGGTTCCGATAGCCCAAATCGGTTCATAAGCCACAATAAGGCGCTTTGTTTTATTCAGATCTTTAAGCCCTTGATCCAGTTGCGAAACGCAAACTTCTAAAGTTTGATCGGCCTCTCGACTTGCAAGAGATTCGCCGATACAGAAAACAGGTGTTAAATTCATATCCTGCAGCAGGAGGGCCTTTTTATTAAGATGCTCATTTTGCTCTTTAAAAATTTCACGGCGTTCGCTATGGCCGATCAATGCATATTTAGAATTTAATTCTTTTGCTATGGCCGCCGAATTTTCACCGGTAAAGGCCCCTGATTTTTCAAAGTACACATTTTGAGGTCCGTAGCCGATCGCTGAGTTTGAGCAAAGTGTTGAAAGCGCCTCTAAGGAATAGGCCTGCGGAAAAAAAATGATCTCTCTGCTCGAAAAAAAATCCTGCAAATTGAAAACTTCATTTTTAAACTTAATAATAAATTCGCGTGACTCTTCAGGTGATTTATTAAGTTTCCAATTAGCTGCAAAAATTTTCTTCATTATGTAGAAACCTGCTCGCTTTGCTTACGAGGTCTAAGGATCTCAAGACCTGGCAACTTTTCGCCCTGCAAGTACTCAAGGCTGGCGCCGCCGCCGGTCGATATATGGGTCATTTTTACGGCATAACCGGAAGCTTCAGCGGCAGCCGCAGAATCTCCCCCTCCGACAATCTTTACACCCGGAGATTCAGCCACAGCTTTAGCCACGGCGAAAGTTCCCTCAGAAAACTCTTTGTTTTCAAAAACACCCATCGGTCCATTCCAAAAAATTGTAGCCGCGCCACTGAGCAAAGCCGAAAAATTCTTCACTGTTTGCGGACCGATATCTAGCCCCATCATATTTTCAGGTATAGCTGAATTTGGAATTAATTTTTTATTTTCAATGTTTCCGAACTCAGTTGAAGCATAGTGATCTACCGGTAGCAGCATTGTTTTATTACGGGCCTCTACTCGGTCCATCATCTCTTTTGCGTATTTAATTTTATCAGACTCAACTAGCGACTTACCGACTGGAATATTTTTGGCTTTTAAAAATGTATAAGCCATGGCGCCACCAATGACGAATCCGTCGACGATGTCGATTAATTTTTCAATAACTGCTATTTTGTCGGAAATTTTTGCTCCGCCTAAAATTGCGATGTAAGGCTTTTTCGGCTTGTCGGTTAGACTATCGAGCATTTTAATTTCTTTTTCGATTAAAAAACCTATGCCTTTTTGTTGCATCATTTCCGGAAATGCATAAATACTGGCATGCGCCCGGTGACAAGCACCAAAAGCATCATTAATGTAAATGTCTGTGTAGCTGGCCCATTGATTAGCTAATTCGGTTTTGTTTTCGACTTCGCCTTCATCAAATCGCAAATTTTCGAGCATGATAACTTCATTTTTCATATTGCCGTAAAGAATATGCTTTACGCCTTCAGAGCTGGGCTCTTCCATCAGAACGACTTCTTTATTAAGCAATTCAGAAAGACGTTTAGCCACTGGTTCTAACGAGTATTTTTTGTCTTCAGCAGACTTCGGTCGGCCCAAGTGAGATGCGATAATCAGTTTTGCACCCTTTTCAAGACAGTAATTAATCGTGGGTAAGCTCGCAGTTATGCGGGTTTCATCAGAAATTCTTCCTCCGTCTAGAGGAACATTCAGATCAAGTCGCAAAAATACGGTTTTACCGCTCAGTTCGAAATCGCGGACAGTTTTAATACCTTTTAGGCCAGATGACATTCGTACTTCCTTGCTTGAGAAAATTTGGATCGTGAACTACTTCGCGGCCATGTATAGAGCCATGTCTACCATGCGGTTTGAAAAACCTGTTTCGTTATCATACCAAGAAAGCACTTTAACCATATTTCCGTTAATGACCATTGTGGTTTTAGCGTCAACAATTGATGAATTCTTATTGCCGTTAAAATCAATGCTGACCAGTTCATGCTCTTCAACAGCAAGTACATTTTTAAGTGGGCCATTGGACGCAGCCCTGAGAGCATCGTTAACTTCGCTAACCGATGTTTTCTTTTTTGAAACAAAAGTGAAGTCAACCAAACTGACATTCGGAGTAGGAACCCGTACCGATAATCCGTCTATTTTACCTTTGAGCTCAGGAAGTACCAGACCTACAGCTTTTGCTGCGCCAGTCGTTGTCGGAATCATAGAAACTGCAGCACTGCGGGCGCGACGTAAATCACTGTGCGTAGCATCTAAGATTCGCTGATCATTCGTGTAAGAATGAATGGTCATCATCGTTCCGCTTTCAATTCCGAATGAATCGTTCAGAACCTTCGCTAGCGGCGCAAGACAATTGGTTGTGCAGGAAGCATTCGATAAAAAAGTATGTTGCTCAGGGTTATACAATGTGTGGTTAAGACCATAAACCACCGTGAGATCAACTCCATCGGCAGGTGCCGAGACCATGACTTTTTTTGCACCGGCAGTGATGTGCTTCTGATAGGCTTCTTTGCCTTTAAGTGCTCCGGTGCATTCCATAACAATTTCAGCGCCCCAAGCTTTCCACGGAATCTGAGCAGGATCTTTGGTTTGTGTAAATGGAATTTTTTTGCCGTTTACAATTAGGTTATTTTCGTCATGACTGACTTCAGCCTTGTAAGTACCATGGCTCGAATCATACTTGAGCAAATGGGCCAGACCTTCAACGCTGTCTAGTGAGTTTATGCCCACGATATCAAGTTTTTCAAAACCCTCGCGAAAAAAAATACGACCTATACGTCCAAATCCGTTAATACCTACTTTTACTTTAGCCATTTTTTCTCCTCAGTTTGATTACTTCATCCGACCATTTAGTTTTAAAAATAATTTTTCTGCATTTTTATTAGTTTGTTCACAAAGAGATTGCAAGCTTACTTTTTTGAGATCGGCAACGACTTGTGCAGTATGCACAACATAAGCTGAAGTATTCGACTTTCCCCGCATTGGGATCGGAGCTAAAAACGGAGCATCGGTTTCAACGTGCAATCGATCCAGCGGAATAATATCACTGACGATACGTCTTAAGCTTTCGGCATTTTTAAAAGTAACAACTCCTGAAATTGAAATATCGAATCCCAGTCTCAGAGCTTGCTCGGCCAGGTGTTCGGTGCCGGTAAAACAGTGGATAATACCCTTAACTCGGCCTTCAAATTCACCGAGAATATTAATAGTATCCTCTTCGGCATCCCGCGTGTGAATTTCAACCGGCAAACCCGTTTCAGCGGCAATCTGCAACTGCTCTCGAAAGGCCGAAATCTGATCTTCTTTAGGTGATTGATTGTAGTGATAATCAAGTCCGATTTCTCCGATAGCCACGACTCTCGGGTGTGTAGCATTCGAGCGCAGGAAAGCACCGACTTCAGAATTATATTTTATCCCATCATGAGGATGAACTCCGATAGTACAAAAAACATGCGGCGCATACTTTTCAGCAAGGGCTATAACAATGGGTAAATCTTCAGGTTCAGTTCCAATCGTAATCAGTCTTTTTACGCCGGCAGCTAAGGCCAGATTCAAAGCATGCTCCGACCCGCCTTCCAAACGATCTAAATGGCAATGAACATCAATCCACTCTTGCATATTGTATCCATAAAGTTTCAAAAACCATAACCGCGTCAGCATTTGCATTAATATCTTTTTCGGCGCCGATCAGTTTCTGACAAAGCCAGAGAAGTTTATTATAAGACAGCGCGTAGAGTGGTTTTAATCTTTCACCCTGATCGGTGTTTAAGATAAATTTTTGTGCCTGCGTCTTGAGGATAATTCCATCGCGGACCAGTTGTAACCAGCAGTTGATCGAGAAAATGGCCCACTTGCGGTCTTTCACCGAGGCCTTCCAGTTCTTATCGTTCATAAAATTATTATCCTGACAGAATTGCTCGAAAAAAAGTAGAGCATCTTCACGCTTTGCCGAGCCTTCACTACTTGAGAGAAGCTCAACCCGATTAATTTGGCCCCTCGAGCTCCGGTAAATCCAGTCTGCTAAACCCGGCTTGACTGTTTTTACTTCGTCATAAGACAACCCCGAAAAACGCATGACCTGTGAGCGCGATCTGATCGTCGACAAAAGTTGCTTGTCATCATTTGCAATCAAAATAAAAAAGATGTTTTCTGTGGGCTCCTCAAGTGTTTTAAGAAGAGCGTTGGAGGCCTGTGGATTCAGAGTCTGAGCTTCATCAATAATAACAACACGGGCCGCTCCAAGCGAAGCCAACGACAACGAATGCAGCAAATCACGAATTTGTTCAACTTTGATTAGCGGCTTCGCAAGTTCGATGTCGGGTTCAAGAATGAAAAGGTTTTCTGACTGCATTTTTTCAATTCGCAAACAGGCACCGCAGCTGCCGCAGGCATGATCTTCTATTTTACAGACCAAGGCCTGCGCAAAGCCCAGCGCCATTTTTTTTTTGCCGGTTCCTGACGGCCCAACAAATATCATGGCATGTGGCCAACGATCTGAGTCTTTCAAATGAAATAATTTTTTAATCTGGATTTGATGTCCGACAATCGAGTCAATTATTCGAGCCATTTTCTTCTCTTCAACTCTTGCAAGAGACTTTTAAACAAGGCCTCCTGGCTTTGGGACGCATCGAGCACAAGCCATTCGTCAGCAAATTTTTCTGCCTGCTGCAGAAAACCGGCTCTCACACGACGGTGAAAAGTTTCGGCTTCAGACTCAATTCGATCTTCTGATTCTCCATCTGTGATCTCTCGTTTATGTCGGCGTTTTTGTGACTCCTCCACTGAAAGATCGAGAAGTACGTTTAAGTCAGGTTTGAGGCTGTCAGTTGCAAAATTGTTAAGCCAGGTCACTTGATCTTCAGAAATCTGGCGACCACCCGCCTGAAAGGCGATAGAACTTGCTGTAAAACGATCGCAAAGCACCCAATATTTTTTTTGAATGGCCGGCTTTATTACAAGATCGACATGCTGAGCCCTGCTGGCTTCATAGAGTAATAGCTCAGTTCTTGGCGACGGCGTCTCTCCGGCTTTAGATAAAATCAATGCTCTTAGCTGATCTCCAAGTTGAGTGCCACCGGGCTCGCGGGTTTTTAAGAACTTAGTATTGTTTGCCTCTAAATGGTTCTGCAATTGAGTCATCAGAGAAGACTTACCAGAGCCATCCAGGCCTTCAAAAGCTAAAAAAAACATAGCCCCTACGTATCTCGTAGCGAGTTGATTTTGTCATCATTAAACAATGCGTCAAGTTGCTTCTTTAATTATAAAGACTAGACGCGCGATCCTGCCCCATATATTTTAGGTTTTTTAGAAAACTCAATCAGGGAGATCATTCATGATTACATTTTTGGCTGTCATTCATATTATCGCGTGTTTAGGCCTTGTAGGACTTGTTCTAATTCAAGACTCTAAAGGCGGCGGAGTTTTCACTTCTCAAGCTTCATCAAATTCGGTTCTTGGCGCAGGCGGCGCAACTTCTTTAGCCCAAACCACAACCAAAGCTATTGCTCTGTTGTTTGCCGCTACCTGCATCGGACTTTCTATTATGTCTGCACGTTCTGAAAAATCTGTAGTTGATAGTGTTTTGCCGGCTGCAGCTTCTCTTCCAACAGCGACTCAGACAGCAAAGCCAGCAACTGAAACCCCAGCTGCTACAGCACCAGCGACCACTGCAACTCCGCCAGCGACGAATGAGAAAAAGTAATTGGCTTGTACCCGGACTTATTATTGTCGGGTTTGCGCTAATATTTTTTTCAGTTTTTGCTCCACAAAGTAAATTCCAGCTTGGTACATCGAAGAATAAATCAGGTCGAGTCGTCGAAAAAACCGGATCTGTTAAAGTTCAAAGTACTGAAAATTCATTAGCTGAAGAGGTTACCGCCGAGTACATTCTGAATAATCGAGACTTATTAAGAACCGATTCAGGTTCGGAAGTTTTAGTTGAATTCACAAATGGCGGCCAGTTTCGAATAAGTGAAAAAACCGAGGTTCTTTTAGACCGTCTTGAAAACGGAACTCCGCTTATTGTGGTTCGCTCAGGAGAAATTTTTATTGAAAAGTTCGGAAAAGCTCCTTCGTTTTGGATACGAAAGGATGGGCAAATTTATACAGCTGTGGATTTTGCATTGATAGATAAAAAGAATTCGACGCGTTTACAGGAACCAGTTCCTGATCAGCAAAATAAAGAGCAGATCTCTCAGAATGAAATTGAAATAGTACTTAATGCAAAGAGAAATGATTTTTTCAAATGTTTCGGACAGCTGATTCAAAAAACCCCTCAGGCCTCGGGTCAGGTGCTAATTTCATTTACGATTGAAAAAGTTGGAAGTACATCAAAAGTTGAAGTAGCAAAATCAGAGATCAGCGATGTCAGCTTTAACTCATGCCTCATTGAAGTGGTTTCACGGACGCATTTCAGACAATTCAGCGGAAGCCCGATTACTACGGTATTTCCTCTCAAATTTGAGTAATTAACGATAGTCGTTCAGATAATCAATTTGTCGTGGTATCCACTCTTCGAAAATTCCGTCGAGTTCGTAGACGTGGCCATTATCCG
>JAYVIY010000387.1:0-7285 GCA_043769795.1 Pseudobdellovibrio sp.
GGCAGACCCGGATACCCCGGTCAGCCAGGCTATCCAGGAAACCCCGGCTACCCTGGAAATCCGGGTTACGGTGTAACTTGCAAAGCAACAGATGATGGCTGGGAAGAACATAGCGGTGGACACTACAGCTGTGGCGAATGTTTACAATTTCACGGTGGATGCACTGAAACCTGCAGCGCACTTAATGTTGAGTGCCGAGTTGATGGATACGATCAATATGGTCGTCTAGTCAGTTTTTTGGGGCGAGGTAACGATCAGTGGAGAGCGCAGGATGAAGCGATTCGTGCTTGTCAGTACAATTATGCCTCGAATTGCTATGTTGTTAATTGCAACCAACAGGAAAACGTCGTTTCGCGCAGAAGCTGCTTTCGATAACATCAAACAAAATTAAATAGCCCAACAAGTCAGGGCTTTGCGGAGTTCTCTGAATTCGGTAAAGTTCTGAAATGAAAAAAATTTACTTAGTTATCTGTTACTTTATTCTTACTGCCTGCGCCACTTCAACTGAACAGGGCGCAGTCGGTGTTCACCGAAAACAATTTCTACTGGCCTCATCTGAACAAATCGAATCTGAAGCAGCCAAAAGTTACGAGCAGATTGTTGCCGACGCTAAACAAAAAAACACTTTGAACAAAGACCCCGCGATGGTCAGCCGAATTCAGGCTATTGCAAAGCGACTTATTCCTCACACCGCCACCTTCAGAGCGGATGCGCTCAATTGGAAATGGGAAACCAATGTGACCACGCTTAATGAACTCAATGCCTGGTGCATGCCCGGCGGTAAAATGATGGTTTATACAGGGCTTGTCGACCAGCTCAAATTGACCGATGCTGAAATTGCGACGGTGATGGGCCATGAAATTGCGCATGCTTTGAGAGAGCACGGGCGTGAACGTTACAGCCAGGAATTAGCTAAGCAAGTCGGGGCCTCGCTGCTGGTTATGACTGGCGCGGTTGATGAAAAGTATGTGCAGTTAGGATTAGTGGCCTCGGTTTTTTTCAGTTTAAAGTACGGTCGTGATCAGGAATCCGAAGCCGACACCATAGGTTTGGAATTAATGGCGCGCGCCGGTTACAATCCGGAAGAAGCCGTAACGCTCTGGAAAAAAATGGGAGCCGCTTCGGGTGGATCGCAAATGCCGCAGTGGTTGTCGACGCACCCAACTGGCGAAACCCGCATCAGAGATATTACCGCATTACTTCCGAAAGTGATGCCTCTGTACCGAGCCGCAAAAAAATAGTTTAAGGAATCTCGTAGTCAATTGACGTAGCACTGGTATTTGCGACACAATATCAGGCTATGTCTAACCCAATTAAGCCAAATAAGCCAAATATCAAGGCCAGCGATGAAGCTCCCAATTTTCTAAAACAGATTATCGAGAGCGATAACAAATCAAATAAATATCAAGGTCGCGTCGTCACTCGATTTCCACCGGAGCCGAATGGTTATCTTCACATTGGCCATGCAAAATCAATTTGTTTAAATTTCGGCTTAGCCCATGATTTTAACGGAATCTGCCACTTGAGGTTTGATGACACAAATCCGGAAACAGAAGAAACCGAATACATTGAATCCATTCAAAACGATGTGAAATGGCTTGGCTTTGACTGGAAAGAAAATAAATATTTTGCCTCAGATTATTTTCAGCAGCTTTATGATTGGGCCGAGTATTTAATTACGCAGAATAAAGCCTATGTTTGCTCTTTGAATGAAGACGAACTTAAAGAATACCGCGGTAATTTCACAAGACCCGGAAAAGATTCACCGTACCGCACACGTAGTAGTGACGAAAATCTCGATTTGTTCCGCAAGATGAAGGCCGGTGAGTTCGCAGAAGGTCAGCATGTATTACGGGCAAAAATTGATATGAAATCGGCCAATATGAATATGCGTGATCCGCTCCTCTATCGAATTCGAAAGACCGCACATCACCGAACGGGCACTAACTGGTGTATTTATCCGATGTATGACTATGCTCATCCGTTGTCAGATGCCATCGAGAAGATAACGCATTCAATCTGTACTTTGGAGTTTCAGGATCATCGTCCGTTTTACGACTGGTGTATTGAAAATTTACCGGTTCCTGCAAAACCCAACCAGTTTGAATTTGCAAGACTGAATATGACGTACTTAGTGATGAGTAAACGTAAATTATTGCAATTGGTAAAAGAAAATCTGGTTATGGGTTGGGATGACCCTCGTATGCCAACCATTTCAGGAATGCGCAGACGAGGTTATACGCCGGATTCCATTCGAAACTTCGCAAAACGTATCGGTGTGGCGAAAGCTGAAAGTTTAATTGATTTTGAAATTCTCGAAAGCTGTGTTCGCGATCATTTAGATGAAGTATCAGATCGGGCGCTCGCGGTGTTGCACCCCTTGAAAGTCAGCATTGAGAATTGGCCCAGTGGCGAGCGAAAAGAAATTGAACCGGCAGTTCATCCGAAGAAACCCGAGCTCGGAAAACGAAAAATTTATTTTACCAAAGAAATATATATTGAACAGTCTGATTTTATGGAAAACCCAACCGAAGATTTTTTCAGACTGGGCCCGGGTAAAGAAGTGCGGCTAAAGAACGCCTACGTCATAAAGTGTAAAGAAGTAAAGCGCGATGCAAGCGGAAAAGTCACCGAGTTGATCTGCGATTATGACGAGGTCACGTTGGGCGGTAAACCTCCTGCAGACGGGCGTAAAGTAAAAGGAATCATTCACTGGGTTTCAGCGAGTGAATGTATCGAGGCCGAGATTAGGCTCTATGGACGACTTTTCGCGATGGCCGCGCCGGAAGATGTGCCTGAAGGTGTCGATTGGAAATCGAATCTGAATAGAAATTCTTTAAATGTTATTAAAAATGCAAAACTAGAGCCCGGGCTGATCAATGCTAATTCAGAAAAAAGATATCAGTTCGAAAGAGTGGGTTATTTCTGCTTAGACAATAAAGATTCAAAACCGGGAGCCTTAGTTTTTAATATGGCCGTGGATATTGCAGGCGGAAGAGCTTAAATGAATCAGTTTATTTTGCTGACGGCACTTCTTGGGGCCCTTAGTATCTGCATCCAGTTTTATTTTTCTGTTTCTGCAAAACTTGAGCAAGGTTTCTCACTCTTGTACGGGATAATTCATTATTGCAGCTACTTTACTTTTCTTACGAATAGCCTTGTTGCAGCGATGTTGTTTTCTTTGGCGCTTTTTCCGCAGTCGGCTTTAAGTTTGTGGTTTAAGAAAACCACAAACAATACGGCTTTTGCAGTTTATGTTTTTATTGTGAGCCTCATTTACTACACGTTATTGCTGAATAATCACAAGCTTGAATTTCTTGAAACCGTGGCCACGCATATTCTGCACGGATTTGTTCCTATTGTGTTTTTGTTGCTGTGGTTTTTTAAGTTCAGAAAAGGTGATCTTAGCTTTAAAGATTGCTTTCGCTGGATTTTGTTTCCGGCAGGATACTTCATTTATATTCTCATTAGGGGAGAAGTCATCGGAGCCTATCCCTATTTTTTTCTCAACGTGGGAAAGCTGGGTTATTCTATGGTCGCGCTTTATGCCGTCGCTATTCTCGGTATCTTTCTAATCAGTGGGCTGGGATTGATTCTTGTGGATCGTAAAATTAAAATAAATAATTAAGCCATTCTTAAAAGAGTGCGAAAGAGCACTCTTTATTTAGGCACCATCTTTGCTTAGTCATTGCTGGTCTTAAAAGGGGGACAAAATGAACCAGTTAAACTCGCTTGTAAAAGCGTTTATCGTCTGTGCATGCTTATTTTCACAGCATACATTCGCTCAAACAATTCCAGCAGAAAAGAAAATCTCGCAAATAAAAAGAAATTCGGCTTCCGGCAATTTGTTAATCGGCAGTTTATCGAAAAATCTTTTCAAGGTTGAAACAGTAAAAGTTCCATACACGGTTTCTGTTCCTTACCAGGAAACGGAAACCTATGTTGAGCAGGTGCCCTATCAGGAAACCGAAACCTATACTGAAACTGTGCCTTATCAGGTCGATGTTCCGTATACTGAGTACGTTACAGACTATCGACAGGAATATAAATGTCACCCTGTGACCCGTTACCGTGAAGAGTGTCGCAATGAACAGCGCTGCTACACAGTGCCCGGTGATCAGCAATGTCGAATGGTTGAAGAGTGCGGCGTCAATGTTAACGGACAGCGTATCTGCAAAACCCGTCAGGTTTGCACCGGCGGCGGACCAACTCAGCGTTGTGATAATCAACGCATTTGCCAAAATGTAGCCTATACGGACCAGGACTGCCGTTATGAAAATGTTCCGTATCAGCATGAGGTGACCCGCTATAGAAGCGAAACCCGTTACCGTCAGGAAACCCGTACGCGTACTGTTACTAAATACCGTAGCGAAACCCGCACGCGTACTGTGACAAAATACCGTGATGAACAACGTTGTTGCCGTGATGAACAGAAAACAGTTTTTGATCGCCAATTGCAATATCAGATTGAAGTGCGCTTTCCAGTTGAGGCCGAATTAACCGGAGATCAAACTGAAGTCCTTAATATTGTTCTGACTGCGGCCGACGAAAATACAGCGCATGTTGAGCTGCAGGTGTTAAACAGCGTTTACGGCTACGTCATTGCAAATCAAGAAGTCAGTGGGGCAACGATTCGGGTCGATTTAGCCGCTGTTGAAAAAACCACGCTTTCGCAAAGTGATTTAGCAACCTTGACGGATTACAAACGATTGGTGATTTCTTTAGGTGGCGAAGGCATTGATTCAGCACTGGTCATTCAGGATTTAACTTCTGACTTCAGTGATGTCACAACTGAGTATGCAATATTTCTAGATTTACAGACTGATGACGGTAACAAACCTTTAAACACGCGTAGTTTTACACGGGCTCAGGTGAAGGCCGCTGGCGGACAAATCAAAATGGCTGACGTTATTCAGAATGCGAATAGCGCCAGAAATGCGTTGGTTGCCGGAAACACTATTGTGTATTCAGTCATTGCAAAAAGAACCGGAACTAGCCCGTTGATTGCGGGCAAAATTTTAAAGGCTCAGAAGTTAGATAGTTTCTTATTGAGATAGTCTCAGAGCGAGACAAAAGTAAACCTTTTGTCTGGTTTTACCGATAAAGTGCATGGGGGAACTATGCACTTTGGTCGGCGAATTTTAAAAAATCTCGTAGCATTTTGTGTATTCTCCTTGCTGGTTTTTTCATTTCAAAACTGCGGCTCAGGTCTACAGGTTCAAAGCTCTTCCAGTGAAACCCAAAACTCACTTACAAATCCGGGCACTCAGCCGCCAACCGGGGCTCTTCCAAATGTTCCAATCAATAGTGCAGGTCAGCTTGTTAAACTCAAATCTCTGGGTGGGTTCAATTACTCCGGCGGAGTTTGTGGCGTGGATTTTTCTGATCAATTGGTCTGCTGGGGTAAAACCTCGGCCAGTCCTACATTGGTGCCCGGTGTAACAAATGTTGTCGATTATGTTTCAAGCGCTAACAGTAATTGTATTTTAGACAAAGCCGGAAAAATATTCTGCTGGGGATATCAGAAACCGGCGGTCGTAGAAGTTGTGGGTTTCGGAAAAGTTGTACAAGTTACTGCGGGTAACATGATCATTTGTGGCCTTAATGATCAGGCGCAAGTATTTTGCACTGGGTACGGAATAGGCGACACGCCAACAGAAATAGTTGGTTTGCGTGGTTCTAAAAAAATCTCTGCTGGAATAAACAATATTTGCGGAGTGACGGCATCGGGTGAGTTGAATTGCAATGTGCGTATAACTACTGTCGTTAATGGCGTGAATGTAAATAATTGGAGTAGCAACATCATTCCGGGGCTCAGTGATATTGTGGATTTAAGATCCGGTGGTGGTTTTCCGGTGCAAATTTGTGCACTTGATAAAAACGGACTTCTAAAATGTTTCACTCAGGCGAGTCAAGGAAGCACAACTCCTTTTTCAAATCCAGCGCCGATTCCGGGTTTAGGAATGATCAAGATGTTCGATGTGGGCGGCGGCGATGGCGGTGTCTGTGCGGTGCAGGTCGATGATAAAGTCATGTGTTCTGGATCTAACTCTAAATACCAAATAGCAAATACTTCGGTTGCAATATACACCGACGCGGTTTTGGTTTTGTCGCGTAAAGTTTTACAGATTCACAAAACTCAAATTGGCGTAACTTGTGTTTTGAATATAGATAATTCAGTTCAATGTTGGGGCGCGCCTTCACTCGAGCTTGGTTTTGATCAGGTGCATATTTTTTCGGAAGTTTTTGCCGTTCCGCAACTTAACGGAGTTAAACAAATGGAATACTATGGCGAGTATTATATTCCGGATGTGTTTCTTTTAAAAAACGATGGCAGTGTGGTTTGCAGGGGAAATGGTAAAATGTATCAGGTTATTCCTGTCAACGAACTTTGTCCTGCCTCGGGCGATAGTTTTGTGCCATTTCACAATTTGCAAAACGTAAAACAGATCAGCGGAAGCTCAAACCAGAGGATGTGTGCCTTATTTAATTCGGGAAATGTAACTTGCTGGGGTGATATTGATCCGACCACGAGGGTCAGTTCTCCTGATTCTGAACTGGGAATTATTCCGGAGTTTCAGAATATAGTTCAGATTGCAACCGGGTCGGGTGGGGGATTGTGTGCGCTGACCGGTACCGGGAAAATTTTATGTTCATTCATGATCTATAATGGCGGAGGGAGCCCTTACTCAAAACCTGTAGAGTATCCTGGCGTTACCAATGTGAAGCAAATTGCTATTGGTTATGGAGTTGTCTGCGCATTGACTAACGATGCGAAGGTGACCTGTCTGCAGAATGATTCAGGCAAAACCGATCTTGCAAAAGTAACTCAGGTCGCAATAACTGATGTAGATCAAATTTTTTCTGAAAGCAATTGGGGCTTTTATTGTGCGATAAAAAAAGACGCTTCCCTTGTTTGCTGGAATGATTATGACGATGCTCAAAGGGGAGTGGTGGCTTTCTTGCCAAAAGTAATGAGTGGCTTTACGGATATTAAGAAAGTTTATTTGGCTCGAAAAACATACGTCGAAGGGGAGCAAAACTATTTGGCGCAAATCTGCACAATTGACGGCTCGAAAAAAATTAAATGTCAGGGCGGAAACGATGTCGGGCAAACCTCAACTCAGGTTTTTTCAACAGCCGATAATTTATTTTTGGGCACTCAGTTTGTATGTGCGCAGAACGCGCAAGGTACTAGCTGTAGGGGAGCAAAGCCATTTCGCAATCAGGCCGACTTTTTAGGTGAGCCGATTCGCTGGCCGATGTAAAGAGTAATAAATCCCTG
>JAYVIY010000388.1:0-7283 GCA_043769795.1 Pseudobdellovibrio sp.
GCGGGCGGAGTTTTCATCTTTCAATATTTTAAATTTTCGAATGCTCTTATAGCGCTCTTTCAAGAACGAATAAGTCAGCACCCCGAGCGATGCGGTTCCTGCCAGAATCAATAACCTGCGGCGATTTAATTTAGTGTGCGTAAACGGCCCACTCATCTTCAAAGTACTTGACCAGATTCTGATTGTTCAGTTTATTGCTAGCCACGTTCACGTAATTCATATCTGATGGAAACTCAAAAAAACTTTTTAAAGTGTCGATCGAAACAAACTTAAGATCCGGCGGAAATTTCAGAGGTTTTTTGTAACTCTCTTTACTTGCGATGATGTAACCCCACTCGCCGAAACTCGGTACGTAGCTATGGTAGGGATTCGTCAGAAAACCGGCTTCTCTTAAAGTCTGGTCGATGCACCAAAAAGATTTGCGGGCCACATAAGGAGACGTACTCTGAATGACGGCTAAACCGCCCTCGTTTAAAGTGTTCAACAGATAGCGATAGAATGTCAGACTGTAGAGCTTGCCGAGAGAAAAATTAGCCGGATCCGGAAAATCAACCACAATAAAGTCAAACTTCAGTTTATTTTCCTTAATCCAGATAAAGGCATCCTGATTTACAATCTCAAGTTTTTCAGACGAGAGCGAATGCTGATTAAGTTTGGTTAAAAAATCATTTTTGGAAAAAATTTCGGTCATCTTGCGGTCAAGATCCACCAGCACAATCTTTTGCACACTTGGGTATTTTAAAATTTCTCGGGCCGCTAAACCGTCACCACCGCCAAAAATGAGCACATTCACCGGATTTGATAATGCGGCCAATGCCGGATGAACTAAAGACTCGTGGTAACGATATTCATCTCGGGAGGAAAACTGCAAATTTCCGTTCAGAAATAATTTGGTTTCGTCTCCGGCCTGAGTGATCAAAATTTTCTGATAGGAGGTTGAATGCGAGTACACCACTTTATCGCCGTAACTCATGTTTTCAACCCAATCGGTCAGTCGTTCACCTAAAACAAACGCTACAAATAGAACTCCGAATGAAAAAATAGCACTGACGAGAAGTGATTTGCTCCAATTATAACGTTTTTGAAAATACACCAATGTAAAGAAAGCCACCCCCACATTGAGCATTCCGAAAAGTAAGGCGGTACGAATCAATCCCAAATGCGGAACCAGTACCAGCGGAAAAAGCAGAGATGCAAAGAGTGCTCCGATATAATCGAAACTGAATATCTTTGATACGAGATCGTTAAACTCGATCTCATCTTTTAAAATTCTCATGATAAGCGGAATTTCAATTCCAACGAACATTCCGATTATAAATACAATAATATAGAGAACGAGCCGAAAGGAAGAAACCTGATCAAAAAGCAAAAACAGGATCGCCGCACTCAAGCCACCGAATAGACCGATGAGAATTTCTACTTTTACGAAAAAATTCACCAGATTCTGCTTGATGAATTTCGAGAGGTAACTACCCACACCCATTGCAAACAGATAACAGCCAATAATCGTTGAAAACTGCGTTACTGAGTCGCCTAAAAGGTAACTGGCCAATGCGCCGGCAACAAGTTCGTAGATGAGTCCGCAAGTGGCAACAACAAAAACCGAAAAAAAATAAAGATTTTTCATTACCCGTGAATGGCAGCAGCTATAATCTGAGCTATGGCCAAGGTCACTGTGCCCGTCACGATGGCTAAGGCTATGTTTTGCTTTTCAACTATTTCATGCCAGAGAACGCTTGGCGTAAGTCGGTCGAAAACTTTAAAACCTAGCGCTAAAATTACTAATCCCATAAACGAATAAAGAATCACCGCAATAAAACTCTTTATATTAACAAACGCTTCTAATTCCAAAAAAACCTCCTATTTATGATTTAAAACTTGACCGCTTTTTTTCCACGAATTTCCGCTGAAATACGAAGGCAGATAATAGCCATTGAACTGCGCATAACCGTAACAAAAAATAACTATAACCGACCAAACAATATACTTCATTCATCGTCTCCATCAGATACGTCATGAGTAGCGTATTTACTAAATTCTGAATTTGACCAGCGATTGATCTCGAAGGCCTTAGACCTCCAGAATCTAAAGATCATCGGAGCCATTAATAGAAACAATGCCAGTAAAAAATTTGAAGTCATGGTCGAATTTCTTTTTATGGTCAATTGAGCCTCAGGCGACTTCATATTGCCGGTTAAATCAACTTCAAGGTGATAGGTGCCACCGGGAACCGATGAAATTGTTTTACCATCACTTTGGCTGCCTTCTTCCCATGAGCCGTCAGAATCACGTCCTGAATAAAATTCTAAACCATGATTAAAGCTGAAGTCTTCGCCGCTTTCTTCATTCACCAGAGTAATTCCCGCGTCAACCCATTCATTGTTGATCGGTGAATCCATCAGAAATTCGAGATTGCCCATTTTACCGGGAATTTCAAAAGTATTGGACACCGTCGGAGCCGATGCACCGAGTTTTTCAGTTTTAATGACCCGGCCAGTTTGAATTATTCCACTTATCGAGGCCACAATACAAAGACCGAAAACCGCATAAAAAGTATGTCTGAGAAATGCTTTCGACAAATTGTGAGGATTAGGCTGATTGGCCGCAACGGTTTGGGGTTCGGAAGTAGAACTCAATTTCTCTTTGTTAAACGCCGTCAGAACTTCTTTGTTAGTCAGGTATTCAGAAATAGACCAGGTAATTTCAGAACCTGTACTTTTTTCTTCAGAAATCATAAAGGGCGGAGAAATATAATCTCTCATCGCAACGGTTTCACCGGTTTTAACACGCCAATAAAATTCACCCGCTACAAATTCAACCGCCGCTTCGCCGACATTAAACAAAGAGTAGAGTTCATTATTGTATCGAACTTGATTACTTGGCATTTCAGAAGGCTTTGAAAGAAGTTTTGTCGTTAAAGAAAAATGCTTATCTATCCTGAGTAACCAACGAAATCCCTTGAGCGGATTATACAACAAGTACTCTTCCCATGAAAAACTGGCAGTTTGATCTCGACGCACCATGTATCCGATTATTTTCCACTTAATACCTTTGAGCTGTCCGAAAGTTCCCAAGTCAAAAAAAGGCTTATAGTCAGAAGTTGCTAAATTAAACTGATCTATCTTTCGATAGAGCGGATGGAGTGCATCAAGAACCGCACTGCATTTCAGACAAACGATAGTCGAAGTATAACCCAAGGCTGAAACCTGCAGAGCCATTCCGCATTGAGGACAATTGAAAAGAGTCGGCCCGGTTTTTTCACCAGTCATTGAAAGTCCGCAAATACGTCATTTTTAAATCGGTCAGTTCAGTTGATCGTCCGAGATAAGCCCGAATTTTTTTTGAATCTTCATCCTGTTCAAGGCTTCCGAACATGAAGCCCGATTCGAGCCTCAGATCAGCAGAATATCTTTTATCGCCGAGGTGAGCTCTAAATGGCAATTCGCCTTCACTGAAAAAAACCTCTGCCCGCTTCAAATCACAAATAACAAAATCGAATCCATCAAGTGCAATTGATTTATTCAGTTCCCACTTATCGGAAGCTAAAACCGAAGCGGTATTCGTGATTTCTTTCGTAATAAGAAACTCACCCTGGGCTTCAGCAAGCCAACCTGTTGTTCCATCTTTAAAAAACAAACACCACTCATTCCAAAACCCGTCAGCCCACTTCATCCGAACTCGGCCCACTACAGAAAAAATTGTATTCTGGTAAACACCTTCTGAGCGCATTTGAAGGGGGCTGTTGTCGTCAGCC
The DNA here is from genome assembly GCA_043769795.1 of Pseudobdellovibrio sp. Taxonomy (GTDB): domain Bacteria; phylum Bdellovibrionota; class Bdellovibrionia; order Bdellovibrionales; family Bdellovibrionaceae; genus Pseudobdellovibrio. The sequence continues at coordinate 3,755 of JAYVIY010000388.1, forward strand.
AGTTGAGAAATTTTTCCGAGCACAGCCAATTCATCATCCGTTTTAAAAAGCGAACAATGACAATAAGGGCACACGATATAAAGACTCAGCGCCGATCGAAACATATTTTCAGCCCCGCAAGCAGGGCAGTTAAATTTTTTCATTAAATCTTTTTCAGCAGCTCTGCTTTTTTCTGGTCAAATTCTTGTTGGGTGATCATCCCCTTTTCAAAAAGCTTATGCATTTTTTCGATTTGCGCAAATGCATCCTCAGACGAAGGCGCAGAGTTTTGATTATTTACATTCATCGACTGAGCCATCGCCTGGCCAATTGAAGCACCCACGCCAACGCCGGCACCGATTCCCGCAAGACCGCTTCCTTCATTTTCTGCGGCCTTTGTGATCGCCTCAGCCGTTTGAAACTGCGTGTATTTTTTCAGGTCTCCCACGAGAGCCATTGAAGTGCTCTTATCTAAGAATTCCTGTACATTTTCAGGAAGCGACAGATTCTCAATGAAAAACTGGGTCATTTCAATGCCGTAATCCTGAAATAACGGATTAATTCCGTACTTTAATTCTTCAGAAAATTTCATCTGGTTGGCCGCCATATTAAGAAACGCAACTTTACTTGACGCAATCACAGAAGCCAAAGAAGCAATAAGGATTCCACTTAATTGGGTTTCACAATCGACTACTGAAAAAACATCTGAAGTGCCACTTAACTTTTTGTGAAAAAGAAGGGGGTCTTTGATTTTAAAAGCGTAATTTCCGAAAGCCCGGATTCGAATTGCTCCCAATTGCGAATCGTTAACCGTGATCGGGTTCTGTGATCCCCATTTTATTCCGGTCTGTTCACGCGTTGAAAAAAAGTAAACGTCGGATTTAAAGGGAGATTCAAACAATTTGTCCCAATTTTTCAGATTTGTTAAAAGTGGTAAATTCTGAGTTTTAAGAGTATGCAGCCCGGGTTTCAATAGATCGGCCACTTGCCCTTCATTTACAAAAAGTGCCAATTGAGATTCACGAACCGTTAACTTCGCGCCCGTCTGAATCTCTTTATCCAGCATCGGAAATCTAAATGTTAAAAGCGATTTTTCGGACTCGGTCCACTCGATAACATCAATAAACTGCTTCTTAAAAAAATTAAACACATGAACCTCTTTTTCTAAGATGTTAGCGCAAAAGTCTCGATTGTAAACGAATTTTAATCGCTTTAAGCTTTTACCAATTGGTGTAAACCCTTGGTTGTCTTAACAAATCTTGACGCCAATAGCTCAACTCTGAGTGTTTCAAAATCAAAAAAGATTTTCTTTAGAAACTCATCGAGTTCGGCGTCTGAATAAAGTTTATCTTCGATAAGACGTGTTGAAATTTTTTGCAATACCACGTCTTTCTTGCGGTTCTGGGTCGGGATCTTTAATAACATCCCGTTTTTAAAAAATGTTTTCAGAACCTGCTTGCGGTAAATTTCTTCAGGGCTTTGCATAATTCATGTTTCCTAGCCTACACAGGCTGTGGTGGTTCCGCAATTCAGGCAGCGGTAACATCCTGATTCAAGAACAGTTTCAAATCCACACTCGACACAATGGGGAGCATCTGATTTTTTAGTAGCTCCTGCATTCAGAGGTTGAACAAATTTACTTCCATCACGATAAATTGCAATCGATTTTAATCCTAACTTCCAAGCCTGTATGTAGGTTTGGCTGACCTCCTCAACACTGGCGCTGTTCGGAAGATTAACCGTCTTAGAAATCGCACCACTTATGAAAGGCTGTACTGCGGCCATCATGTCAAGATGGGCCTCTTTAGCTAGTGCCAAATCACCGGTGGCACAGGCAAATACTGCGTGATGCTCGGTGCGAACCGGGCTATTTAGAATTGAACCTGTTTCTGAAAGTCGATTCACGATTTCGTTGATTTGATCTGCCTTGTAATTCAACTTTTCAAGCGAGCTAATAACCGACCGGTTAACGATTTTTATCTCTCCACCACCCGAAAGTTTTTTACTCTTTATCAATGAAAAATCGGGCTCAATCCCTGTAGTATCGCAGTCCATCACCAGTCCGATAGTTCCGGTCGGCGCAATCACCGTGGCCTGGGCATTTCGAAAACCCTGACTAGTGCCGTTTTTGATTGCCAGATTCCAAGACTCTTCCGCAGCAATACGAAGTTCTTCCGGAATGTATTTCCAGCTCATTTTTTTAAGTGCTTGCCGGTGTTTTTTCATAACACCGATCATGCTCTTCTGATTTTTCTTAAAACCCGAAAAGGGTCCTATCTTTTTCGCCATCTCGGCACTTATTGAATAGGCCGTACCGGTCATAAGTGCGGCAATGAAACCGCCCCAGGTGCGGGCCTCGTCAGAATCATAAGGAAGTGCTTTACGCATAAAAAACGAGCCAAGATTTGCAAAGCCCAACCCCAGAGGCCTGAAATCATGAGAGTTCTTAGCAATGATTTCAGTTGGATAACTCGAGTGATCGACCAAACACTCTTGGGCCATAAAAAGCATTTTCACGGTATGTAAAAAGTCATCCAGTTTAAAGTTTTGCTCGCTATCCAGAAACTCAGTGAGATTTATTGAGGCCAGATTGCAGGCTGAATCATCTAAGAATACATATTCCGAACACGGATTACTGGCCTTAATCAGCCCGCTTGCTGCACAGGTGTGAAATCGGTTGATGGTGTCATGAAATTGCAAACCGGGGTCTGCGCAGTGCCAAGCCGCATTGCAGATTTCGCTCCAGAGCTCATCGCCCTGAACGGATTTTCTATATTTTTTATCAGATCTACCTCTTAATTCGAATTTCTTTTTAAGACCAAGATCTTTCATAAATCGATCAGGCACCCGAACTGAGTTATTTGCGTTTTGTCCAGAAATTGATTTATAGGCTTCGCCATCAAGCTCTGCCGAATAACCACTTTTTATCAAGGCCAAGGCCTTTTTTTCTTCCAGCCACTTCCAATTAATAAATTCAAAAATTTCCGGATGATCCAAATCAAGGCAAACCATTTTCGCGGCTCTTCGCGTGGTACCTCCCGATTTGATTGCGCCGGCGGCCTTGTCGAAAACCTCAAGAAACGAAACCAAGCCAGAGCTGGTGCCACCTGATGAAAGCAATTCATTTTTAGATCTGAGATTTGAAAAATTAGTTCCTGAGCCGGAACCGTACTTAAAGAGCTGCGCCTCTGAGTTGATCAAATCAAAAATAGATTCAAGACTGTCTTCAATGGATTGAATAAAGCAGGCTGAAGTTTGAGGTCTTAAATAAGCATCAGTAACCGAGATTATTTTTTTTGTTTTATAATTAAACGCAAATCTTTGATTCTTCGACTTAAGCCCATAGCTCTCATGTAAGCCCAGATTGAACCAGACCGGTGAATTGAAAGCCGCCTTTTGCGAATAGAGAATAAATTTAATTTCTTCAAGAAAGATATTTACTTCTTTTTGATCTTTAAACAAACCAGAATTTTTTGCAGCGGTCTTTAAACCCGAAGCCACGCGTTCGACCAAGGCCTCAATTGATTTTTCTTCCTTTACAGACTTTCGA
>JAYVIY010000389.1:0-2678 GCA_043769795.1 Pseudobdellovibrio sp.
CCACTGGCCGCTCGAACAGAACTTAAATCGCGAATCTTTTTAACCGAAATTTTTTTCACAAATTACGATAGCCCGAATACCAAAAGTTTGGAATAAAAAATGTACGCCGTACCTAATCCCCACTTGGGGATTAGGTACGGCGTACATTTTAATAGTGATGGATTGCGTTGCCGGGCATTTGGGCTGTGCCTTCGGGTGCAGGCGTGCCGTTAGGTAGTAACTCGGGCCGCATGAAATAGTTGATACTCGGGTCAGACAGATCTTTAAACGACTTGAGCATGGCGCTTAAAATGTCGTTTTCGAGCTGGTCTGTTTTTTTGTACTGGGCCGGCATTAATTCGGGCTTAAGTGTGCGCGGTTTCCAGTTTTTAAGGGTCGAAAGATGGCCGGTCTCGCTACTGACCCCGATTATTCGGGCAATTTCATTTAATTGTTCTTGAGTGGCAGAAGTTAAAAACAATAGGGCTTCTTCCAAGGTATGACCTTTTGCGCTAAAATGCCGGGCTAATGCGGTTTCAAACCCGTACTGAACGGTATCAACACCCTCGTAGGAGGCCGCCATCAAGAAGTATCTCAGATAATTCTTAGATCGGGTTGCGCGAAAAATACTTCCCATGGCAAAGGGGTGAGAGTTTGCAAAATGGATGTGCTTTAGGTCGTGGCCGCTAAGAGTAAAGAGCCATAGGTTGTTTGAGACTACATCGCGGTATTCAGGCAATGAGACGACGCCGCCGCTTCCATAATTGCGCGGTGGCGAGATTTTTTTAGCCAAAGACATTGCAAAATCAGGGTAGTCAGTCAAAGAAATCAAAGTGTAGCCCGAATTATTCAATGCATGCGAATCAACAAATTCATATTCGCTGATTTTAAAGGCTTCGAGTTGAGCAATTTTCTCGCTTAAACCATAGCGGGATTTAACTAAATCAAGCCGAATCGCCGCATATTCCTTTTCTATTTTTTCAGATTTTAATTTTAATTCGACTTCACTGATCGCGGGATTGGCGAGCTTAAGCGCAGCCGTAATTTCGGCACTGGTTAATTTGAATTTACTTTCGACCGCAAACGTTAAGCCGTTCTTTTGAAAAAAAGTTTCAATGCGCTTTTCCAGAATATCCTGAATTTGAAGACCGACTTGTGCCAGCTTGTCAGATTTTTCCATTGGCGGTAAATCTTCGCTTTCTATTTTTGCAGTTAATTTTTTAATTAAATCAGCATGATCTGCAAAGCGTGTTACTCCTGTTTGAGCGATTAATTCTGCGAGTTGTGTTTTTTCTAAAGCCGTAAAACTTACTTTTTGAAGTTTTTTGATCTGCGATTGTAAATCGCGTTCGCCAGTTGTTTCAGCACTTGCGCCGGAGAAATGAACTGCGCATTGTTGGGCAGCACCTGAGACCTGAGTTAAGCTAGAGATCAATAAAGCGCTGGCAATTATTCTATTTAAAAACTTAAATTTCATCGTCACTCCTAGGCTTGGGCGCAGAGAATAGTACGAGGAGCTTTTTTTAAGAAGATGTTAAGAATCTGACATATTACTTTTTTACCTGTTCTTATACTTAACACTTTTTAAGCCCAGAAAGCCCATAGAATTGATTACGTAGAGTTTTTAATTTTTGGCCCAAAAGAGTCAGCTTGAACATCTTACAATTGAAAGTGTTACACCTAGCTACTGCGAGAGCTTGCTCGAGTTATAATTGAAGGATTCAACATTTCGCATCTTTTTCTGAAACAGAGGCTTGAATATTTATTTTAAAGTCAGTAGCGTGGAGAGATGAAAACAATCCACTCTCTGTTCGCTTTCTTTTTATCAAATGTCTTGTGCGCTTCGTTTGCTTTTTCAGATACGGCGCACCACTTAGTAACAGTTAACCCCGAGTTGGCCAAAGCGGCGATATTCAGTTATCGTGAAGGACACTTTCGTTATATTCAGTCCGGCCAACTGATTGAAGCCAGCGATGTAGATGATGCAATTCCGTCTTGCATTTTAGAAACCGGAAAAATGCTTTTCAATACCGAAGCGGCCTATTTACTTGAGTCGACAAGATCTCTTGATGTCGATGGAGAGCAAGGCGAAATTGAACTGAATTTTGAGACTCAATCTAGTGATCCTGAGTCCTATTTTCAGATTTATTGTTTCCAAAGTACATCGGGCGCTACATTAGATACGGCACGTGAAGCGATGAAAACAGTATTTGAAATTAACTAATTCGGTTTTCTCAAACGGTGAAATAATTTAAAACCTATCCAGGCATCGGTCGCCGCATATTTGATTTGCTGGTCGGTTAATTCGGAAGCTTCCCAGTTCGTAATTTTCGCGCGTTTCGACAGGCGCGCCTGCAAAACTTCTTCGGTCATTCCTTGCAGACCAAAATTCTGCAAGCCATTGGCTTTGGCCAGTTCTTGCAGTTCTACGAAATTCTGCGGGTTGAAATCGAAAGTTTTTTTGAGTTGTTTGAGGTCATCGCGAATGGCCACTCCCACTTTAACGATGTCGTTGCGTTCGAAGACACTCTTTAAAATCTGAAAGTTTGAAATTTTCTGAAGCCGAATGAGATAAGCGTCAGTTTCGTTGGCCAACTGCAGAAGCGCCACTTTATAAAACTCGCCTTTTTTGAAACTTGGACGGGTTTCAGTATCAAAACCGAGTTCTTTTGAAACAGCAAGTCTTTCAGAGACCGCCG
>JAYVIY010000390.1:0-2670 GCA_043769795.1 Pseudobdellovibrio sp.
ATAGTAGCAGCTATATTAAGTTTACCGGTTATGGCGTTATTTCAGAATTGCGGAAAAGTTCAATCTATCGAAGCGACTGATATTGAGGCGCAATTAAAAGGCGCTGCCATAGTTAACACCAACGATCTTCCGGTCGGAGACACTCAAATAGATCAAATTGGCGGTTCGGTAGGAGCTTCTGGTGGAGCAGTTTCGGGGTCGACTCCTGTTTCGGGAGACTCCTCAGCTTCAGGTGGTGGCAGCGTCAGTATCGGGCAACCAAGTGCCGAAGAGCAAGAGCAACAAGAGATTGAAGATTCACTTGCGGCCTGTGCAGCTCTTTCGAATTCTTCTAATTCAAACAACATCAATGGTTCGGGTGTTTTTTCGGCTGATCATAAATCAGTTTCTAATGTAAGAGGAAAGCACGTTCTTTCAAGTGCGGACTTTAACGGAAACACCCAGATTTCTTCAATCAGCAATTCGTTCGGTAGTCTTACGATTTGTGGACTCGATGTGGGTACATTGTCTAATTACAATGGCAAGGTCACGCTTGTTAACAATTCTAAAATCGGAGTGATTAATTCGCTCAATGGTCGCTTAGTTGTCATTGACGGCAGTGGCGCAAAAGTAAAAAATTCGAAAGCCTTGGTTAAAAAAGTTAATTAATTTAAGTGAGATGATTCATCTGACGCTGATTTAAGGATTTAGAGTTCTGAACGAACTCTAAATCTATTTTTGGGGTCTGACGTTTTTTTAAAAATGCCGGTAAATCTCGGCGCTTGTTTCCAAAGCAATAATCTTTTTCTATCAGCTGGCCTGCCTGTTCAGCAGAGAGTCCCTTTGAAATCATATAAGACCAGGCTTTTTCAGCTAGGCTCATCAGCGCCAGACTATGAGTATCTAAGTAGACCTTTGATAGATATTCACTGAACTCGAAAAAGCCATAAAAGTAAGAAGTCTCAGAGCGGTCTTTGAGCCAAACCATGAAATTTTTGAACTCGCCGCTATTAGCGTAAAGGTCCCAGAATTTGGCAAAACGATTCATTTTTTGTAATGTAACATAATCCATGGTGTCGGTTGAAATGATCTGAAAGGGCGGAGCTTCAGAATAAAGCATTTTAAAGCGAGTCTCATGACGTGCTATCGGGGTGCCTTTGAGGCGCTTGAGTATTCCCACTTGGATTTCGTCGGGGCCGTACTTTGCCAGTTGATCAAAGCCAGAAGCGAAGCTCGAAAGGGTTTCGCCCGGCAAACCAACAATAAGATCGGCGTGGGTGTGCACAAAAGTATGCTCTTTTATAAACCTAAAGTTCTCGGCAACTTTTTCAAGGTTATTATTTCGAGATATATTCTTAGCAACCATCGGATTTAAGGTCTGAATTCCCACTTCGAACTGAAGCTGACCTACTGGGAAAAGCTTGATCAGGTCTCTGATTTCGACCGGGAGTCTATCGGGCACCAGTTCAAAGTGCAGAAAAAGACCTAACTCTACATGTTCTAAGAAAAATTTTAAAATCGCAATCGAGGTCGTAGGGGAGAGGTTGAACGTTCGATCGACAAACTTAAAACAGCGAACTCCGCGGTCAAGAAGAGTTTTCATTTCTGTTAAAAACCTAGGCAAATCAAAACTTCGCACGGATTTGTCCAGAGAAGAAAGGCAGTACTCACATTTATAAGGACAGCCCCGCGACGCCTCGACGTAAATCACCCGGTTTTTAATGTCGTCATCGGAATAGAGGTCATAAGGAAGAACAATCTCTTTGATGTCGGGAAGCTCTGATGCGAGGATTTTCTGGGTTGGAAGCTTCTTACGCTCTAAAAAATCAGCGCAGAACTCTCGAAACGAAAAATCGGCTTCCCCTTTGATGACATAGTCGGCCCATTTGAGGTGCTCTTGCGTTTCGGTTTCATAGGAAATTTCAGGGCCGCCCAAAACGATCAATATTTCGGGGGCAATTTTTTTTAAAAGCATAATGCTTTCAAGCGTTTCAAGGGTATTCCAGATGTAAACACTTAAGCCCACGATCCGGGGTTTGAAACTGATAATTCTTTCAACGAAGTTACGAGGGTTTTCTTTGATGGTCGATTCAACGATCTGGCTTCGCGACTGCAGTTCGCCCAAATTGGCATAGAGGTATCTTAGGCCGAACGAGCTGTGTTGATAGGTGGAATTTAAGGTACAGAGTAAAATGTCTTTTTGATTTGAAATTGGGTTCACACCCTAGTTTTTAACTAAGGCTAATAAAATTTGATAGCTTTTTTTCACTTCTTGAAAAGTTTCACTGTTTCCGCCCTGGTCGGGATGGGTTTTAAGCACCGAGCTTCGATAGGCCGATTTCAGCTCAAAAAGATTGAAGTTATCCTGAAGTGCGGGGCTCAGGTTGGCTAATAATTGAAAAGCCTGTGCCTGAAGTTCGTCAAGTGAATGACTTTTTCGTCTTTGGAGAGGTTTTGAATTTCTTTGTTTCGGGTAAATTTTCTGCAACGACACTTTATAGATTGGTGCAATTTTAACCTCCGCAATCAATTGAGCCATGCCGAATGGTTCCAGGTGGCTCTCCCATCCGGATGAAAAATCGGGAGTTTCCTCAATGGTATCATCCAGAATTTCAGCGAATGTTCTCTCGTTAAGCATGACTTCTTATCGGAAGATTCAAGCTTTTTCTTACTGTCTTAAAGGCTTGTCCA
>JAYVIY010000391.1:0-2666 GCA_043769795.1 Pseudobdellovibrio sp.
TAATCATCCTTTGAGTTTCCCTTGATTGGCACTAAAACCCCATAACAAGACTGAATAAACTCTAAGGTCAGCCCAAAACCTGTTCCGAATACCAAGACATAGGGCTGGTCGTCGGTCTCTAAAACTTCCTTAAATCCGCCAAAGCTGAAAGATTTCTGCCCTTCGATGCTTCTGGCGCTGGTCACAACTATTTTGGCGTTCTCATAGCCCCAGTCGCGCAAAGCTTGCGGCAGGTTTTCAGCCGTTCGCAGGTCGCGCAGAGCAGTTTTTCTCATGGGGTTGAATTTTGAGCCCTCGCCCACGTTCCAGTGATCTAACACCCTTTCGACGAACATTAATTGTTCGCGAATTGGGTGAATGATGTAGTATCGATCAACTCCATAGACCCGACAGGCTCTGGCAATGTCATGAATATCAAAGTTGGTTACATTTGTCGCAACCAGATCGCCCATTCGATCTTTAGTCGGATAATGCATAAGGGCCACAGCCAGAGGTGCTTTACGTATCATTTTTTGATCAATTCCGGGCGTTTTTTAAGTGTCACTTGCACGGCCATGTTTCGCTTCCATTCAGCAATTTTTTGATGATTACCAGACAATAAAATCTCTGGAACTTCAAGTTCGTTCCATATTTGGGGCCTAGTGTATTGTGGAGCCTCGAGAAGACTATTTTTGAAACTGTCTTCACGGGCTGAATCAAAATTTCCAAGAACACCGGGAATAAATCGCGAAATAGCCTCAATGAAAACCAGCGCTGGCAGCTCACCGCCAGACAAAACATAATTGCCTATAGAAACCTCTTCATCGACATAAAGATCGATAAATCTCTGGTCAATACCGCCATAGCGCCCGCAAATCAGAATAATTTCAGACTCATCCGGAGCCCCTTCAACAGCCAAATCATAGACTTGTTCCTGCTCTAGAAGCTTTCCCTGAGGGCTAAAATAAATAACGTGCTGATCAATGTTTTCGTCTTTAATCGACAATAATGCCTTTTCTAAAATATCCGCCCTGATCAGCATACCGTCGCCGCCACCATAGGGCGCATCATCGACTGATTTGTAAGGGTTGTCAGAAAAATTTCGCAGGTTAATAACATCTACAGAAAGCAGATGTAACCCGATGGCTTTTGCAATGATTGCGTCCTGCAGATAATTCTCAATCAATTGCGGAAATAAACTGATAATTTTAAATTTAATTTTACTCATTTTTTTTCAGGCTCGTTAATCTCAAGTAAACCCGAAGGCAGCTTCATGTCTATAATTTTTTTATTATGATCGATTTCAGTTACAAACTCCTTCACAAAAGGAATTTCGACCGTTGTTCCTGCAAATGAAACGATCAATAGGTCTTGTATTCCATTTGATGAAAAGGCATTAACTTTTCCTATCTCACCAAGATCTGCATCTTTGACTGTGTAATTAAGAAGTTCTATCAAAAATAATGACTCTCCGGCTTCAGAAATAAACATGTCGGCGCCAACGCTGACCTCTGAGCCCTTAAGTTCTTCTGCCTGATTGCGATCGGTAACACCTTCTAGTGTAGCAATAAAACCTTTTTTAAAGGGCTTTGCTCGCAACACTTTAAATACTTTCGTAGCCAAATAAATTACTTTGAGTTTTGCTACCCAGCTGGCGTCTCCTGAAAATACGAAACAATAGACATCCCCTTTTATTCCGTGGGCATCGATTATTTTTCCTATGTGGGACGTAGTTTTCATACAATTTACCTAAAAAAAAAGGAGCTTTTTCAGCTCCTTTTTAAGTTTTTGCTCTTTGACTGAATATCTTATTCAACGATATCTAAATGATAGCGCTTATTTAACTTCGTACCGGCTGCTCTGATGATTGTTCTCATTGCCGCTGCGGTTTTACCTTGCTTGCCGATTACTTTTCCGAGGTCTTCTTTATCAACCTTAAGAGCTAACAAAGTTGTCTGCTGACCTGGTATCTCGTCGACGATAACATTATCCGGTTTATCGACCAGAGATTTAGCCATGTGCTCAACTAGTTCTTTTAAATTATCCATTTTTTCTCCCACACCTGTTCACAACATTATTAAACAACAGATTGTGATGACAACTGTTATTTTTAAAATTCTTTAAAATTAACAGAGACTTAACAACTACTAGGCTTTAGTTTTTTTAGCCGTCGCTTTAACTTGTTTTTTTGAAGGCGCGGTTGTTACGCCAGCTAACTTCAAGACGTGACGAACTGTATCTGAAGGTTGTGCACCTTTAGTTAACCATTCTTTTGCTTTTTCTACGTTCAAAGTAACTTTTTGTTGCTTGCCCATTGGAGTCGGAATGTAGGTTCCCAATACTTCAATAAACTTACCTGTTACGTACTTACGAGAATCTGCAACAGTGATTCTGTATGCAGGATCATGCTTTTTACCAACGCGAGCTAAACGAATAACGACCATGAGAATACCTTCCTTATAAAACGAACAAGACAAGATTTATAACCTAATTGTATTATTTTTCAAATGATTTTATCAAAATGCTTCGAAATTGACTTTAAAATGGAAATTTCATAGGACCTTTTCCATTTCGCATGGATTTTCCCATTCCCATCTTTCCCATTCCACTCATCATTCCTGACATCATTTTCTTGGCGTCTTCGAACTGTTTTACCAGACGATTGACGTCCTGAACTTTAGTTCCGC
>JAYVIY010000392.1:0-7235 GCA_043769795.1 Pseudobdellovibrio sp.
AGTTTATCTTCGAGATTTTTGAGTTTTCCCTGAGCACGAATGCGTTTGGTTTTACCGTCGTGCAGTACGGCTACTCCGGCACTATCATAACCGCGATATTCTAATTTTTTAAGACCTTCGATAATAATTTTTTTAGGATCCTGAAAACCCAGATACCCGACAATTCCGCACATGATTAAGACTCCGTCTTTTTAAATTTTTTAGCGTAGCCCTCTTTGTTGATCTGGGGCGCGCGTGCTAGGGCCAGTGCTCCTTCCGGAACATCCTTTGTTACTGTTGTACCTGAAGCTACTAAAGAATCGCTCCCGATACTAACCGGTGCGACCAATTGCGAATCACTTCCGATAAAGACACGATCACCAATGATCGTTCTGTACTTCTTTTTATCAGCGGCGTAATTACATGTAATAGTACCGCAACCAATGTTCACCTCTTCGCCAATGTCAGCGTCGCCCAGGTAGGTCAGATGTCCGGCTTTTGATTTATTACCGAATTTAACTTTTTTCATTTCTACGAAGTTACCCACGTGAGCTTCTTCACCAATAACAGTTTCAGGACGCAATCTGGCGTAGGGCCCCACACTGGCTTTGTTTTTAACAATGACCTGCTCAATATAGCAGCCCGCTTTTATATGAACGCTATCACCGATAATCGAATCAGAAATAAAACAATTAGGCTCAATAACCGTGAATGCTCCGATAGCCGATTGACCCCTGATGAATGTGTTCGGATAAATGACTGAGCCCGCACCGATCAAAACAGTTTCTTCAATATAAGACGTTTCAGGATCAACAAAAACCACACCGGCTTCCATCAATTTTTTGTTTTTAAGCTGAAATACTTTTTTGGTAGCCAATGCCAGTTCAACCTGGTTATTCACCCCATGAGCCACATCGGTATTTCGAGATAAAATAGCCTGCACCTTGAGTTTATCTGTTAAAGCCAAATCAACAAGATCTGTCAGGTAAAATTCCTGTTTAGAATTTTTATTCTCAATCATCGGAATATATTTTCTTAGGATTTCTGCTCTAGCAATATAGATGCCGGTGTTGACTTCTTTTATTTTTAACGTTTCAGCAGAAGCGTCTTTAGCTTCAACAATTGAAACTAAACGTCCGTTATTTTTCACAATCCGGCCGAAATCTCCAGGCTCAGCAAGTTCCACAGTTACGACCGCAAGATCTAACTGCTGTTCTTTAAAGTCCGAAAAAAAGTTTTTAAGATCCTGATCTGAAATCAAAGGGTGATCTCCGTTCAAAATAATTACGTCTGACTCAACAGAATCAAGTTGTGCAGACATAACTGCATTGGCTGTGCCAAGCTGCTTTTCCTGAAGAAAGCTACGAACGTTTAAGGGCTGCAAAACTGTTTTTACAAGACTCTGACCATGCCCGACAACCACTCTGATTTCAGTTGCTCCGGCTGAACGGCATGTTTGAATAGCTCTTGATATCATAGGTTGACCCGCAACCGGGTGTAATACTTTCGGTAAAGGGCTTTTCATTCGAGTTCCCTGGCCGCCTGCTAAAATAATTGCTGTAAATTCCATGCGCCAATATTAAACAACTGAAAGCTATTCGTCCAGAGACTATTTCGATTTTGGATTAACTTTTAATTGGTCAAACTGTGACTTTGGTTGCACACTGAATCGGTATGACAAAAGCCATTGCAATCGATTTGGACGATACACTTCTGGACACTTCGGGATTATTAGCCCCGCGAGCAACTCAAGATGCATTCGTTTATTTGATCAACAACGGACTCAGACTCACTCTCGATGAATGCGAGGCAATGAGGATTGAATTAATAAAAACCATTTCCCATCGAGATGCGTTTGTAAAAATGGCCGCCGAGTTCGGCAGCGAACAAACAAGAAGAGTTGTTCCCGAGACAATTCGCTTATTTTACGAGCCTCTGATTCCTCCACAACTGCCGCTACTTGAAGGCGCCCGGGAAAACATCGACTATCTTAAAAGCCGCTATCAACTTTATCTGGTTACTGCCGGAACCGAAACAGCGCAGCTGAATAAAATTAAGGCGCTCGGTATTGAGAATGAATTCAAAAAGATCTTTGTTGTGAATAGTCTTTTAAAAAATCGTAAAAAAGAAGCTTTTGCAGAAATAGTCCGTGTCGAAAATATTCTTCCCGACGAGTTACTTTGTATCGGAAATTCGATTTCTTCGGAAATCGCCGATGCTATTGAAATGAAGGCGACCGCTTGTTATTTTGAATACGGAGAAAATCGCGGCGCCATCAGCAGCCTGCCGCGCCGACCTGATTTTCACATTAAACATCATCGAGAGTTGATCAGCGCATGTCGGCTGTAGTCAGGTCGAAGCTTGCTTTATTAACCGATCAGGCTTTTCTGATCGACAGATTTGCCACCCATGATCCGGTTGTCTTAAGCCTTAATGACCTCAAAAATAAGTCTTTTGACGTGGGCTTTCTGATCTATGACTCCACTCTCAAACTCGATTCGGAGGCGCTTGAAATTCTTTCAAAAAAGAATCGCAACGGATTCGAAAAAATAGTTTTGGTTATGCCTGAGGCTTCAGAAATCGATTCTAATGTGCTGAGCGGTTTACATTGTGACCATTACTTATACGCGGACGAAATCAACTCGGAGTTTCTTTACCAGCAATGGCAGAATGTTACCCAGTATGAACAGGACGAAACCTACCTAAGTCTTTCTGCCGAACTCAACCAGCAGTATGAAATTCTGAAAACTGAACTGGAAACCAAGCTTTCCGAAAAATCAAAAAATTTAATTGAAAGCCGTAAACAGATTTTCGAAATAAATAATAGGGTTGAAGTTTTACGAAAGTCACTTTTTGTAACGACCGAAGTGAAAAGCCTGAATGAGGCTGAAAATATATTAAATGACCTCCTCATCGGTTTCGGTCTGATTACTTGGCTGAAGATTGTTAAGAGTAGCGATATCGAACGATTTGAACACGACTTAAAGACTCAGTTTGAATCTAATTTGCATCGAAGTTTGATCAGAATAAACGATGAAGATGTGACGATCTTTTTCTTTAAAGGCGACCGCCGGGCTTTCAAAAAGCAAGACGTTAATTATTTCGGCAAATTAGCAGAAGCCTTACAGATAAATCTGAATCGTTACAACAATCTACTGTTGCTGCAACAAAACGAAAGACTCTTCGATCTTGCCTTTCATTCATCACCTCACCCGATTATCATCATCGACAACGAATATCAGATCTTTCAGGCCAATCTGGCCGCTGAACAGAAGGCCGATGACAGCCAAGATAATTTGAAGTGTTATGAATTGCTGTTCGGCCGCAAAAAACCATGTAGCGGTTGCCATCTGGGTTCTAAGTTTCAGATCCAGCACGATGTAAAAACTTATGGAGTTCAATCAAACAAGTTCAATAACTCAATAGACGGTGATCGCAATTATTGGATTCATTTTTATGAAGACATCTCAGAGCAAAAGGCCCTTGAGAGTAAATTTCAACAAACCGCAAGACTTTCAGAACTGGGTCTGATTTCCAGTTCAATCGCGCATGAACTGAACAACCCATTGGGGGGCATCCTTTCTTATCTTCAGATTATGAAAATGGAATTACCGCCGACCCATCCTTTCATAGCAGACATAGTGGTTTTAACAGAGGCTGCCAATCGAATGAAAAAGCATATTGAAGACTTACTTTATTTTTCACGCAAAGAAGATTTAATCAAACTAGAGAGCAGCGATCTAAATGACGTTTTTCAAAAGAATCTGGATCTATTGCAGATGCAGCTTAAGAAAGAACACCTTATAGTTTCTTTTCAGCATTCTGAAAGTGTTATTATACACCCGGTTTCTATCCTGCATTTCAGAAACACACTGCATTTAATTTTTCAGTTTTTTCTGCACAAATTAAAACTTAAAAAACAAAACAAATCCAACTTTAACGGTCTGGTCGAGGTCAAAATTTCCCAAGACCAAATCAATTCATATTTAAGCTTTGCCTCTAACTTAGGCCCCCACGATGTTAAGTTGAATACGAATGACTTAAGTCTTATTACCCTTGAAAAAAGCATTTTAGATCAAGGATTTCAGCTTGTTATATCCGAGCCTCAGCCACTGTGGCTGCAGCTTCTGATCAAAATGCCCGTGTAAATATTAACCCTCCATAGTCCTGAAATAGTCTATAACATGCAGAATTTTTGACACCTACGTCAAAACTTAGCTTATTCTATTGTGAGCACACACGACAGAGAACTTACCATGGAAGGAAGGTTCATGAAGCCTACACGCGTATTGATATTGGATGACGAGTCAACACTCCGAACTGCATTGTTCAGATTGCTTGACCGCAAAGGCTATCAAGTTGTGACGGCACAGCGTCTTGATGAAGCGCGTTCATTTATGACTCCTGAAAAGCCATTCGACATTGCGATCATCGATATGAATTTACCGGATGGAAATGGCTTAGATCTTATTTCTGAAATAAAAAATATTTCACCTGCTACGCAAGTTATCGTCTTAACCGGCTTTGCTTCTATTGATACGGCCGTGCAGGCCACGCAGAAAGGCGCTTATCATTTTTTAACCAAGCCTTTCAATGTCGAAGAATTAATGAGTTTACTTGATAAAGCCCTGGCTCATAAAAGCTTAGAACAGGAAAACAAACAGTTACGAAATGAATTAGGCAGTCGTTATCAGTTCACGCAGATTATCGGAGAAAGCGAAGGTATCCGCGATTGTCTTTCTTTAGTGGAACGAGTGGCTGATTCGGATTCGACTGTTCTCGTTATGGGTGAATCGGGAACCGGTAAAGAGTTAATTGCCCGGGCTATTCACTACAACTCGAATCGCTCTAAAAATCCTTTCATCGCAATCAACTGTGGCGCAATCCCTGCCGAACTACTTGAAAGCGAATTGTTCGGTCATGTCAAAGGCGCCTTTACCGGGGCCATTTCCAACCGGATCGGCCGCTTTGAAATGGCGGATGAAGGAACTCTATTCCTAGATGAAATCGGAGATCTTGATCCGAGTTTGCAGGTTAAAATTTTACGAGCATTGCAAGAAAGAACTTTTGAACCCGTTGGCTCAACAAAAACTGTACAGGTCAATGTGCGTGTAATTGCAGCCACTAACATTGACCTCGATAAAGCAGTGCGCGAAGGCGACTTCCGCGAAGACCTTTATTATCGCTTGAATGTTATACCTATAATAATTCCCGCACTCAGAGAACGCAGAACTGATATTCCGGTTCTGCTGAACCATTTTATGATTCAGTTCAATAAAAATAAGACCAAAACTTTAAGTGGTTTTTCTCAGGATGCCATGAAATGCCTGGTCGGCTATGCTTGGCCCGGTAACATCCGAGAACTTGAAAATTTAATCGAAAGACTCAGCATTTTAAAGGGCTCAGGTACGGTTGAGGTGATCGATCTTCCTCATAAGTATCGATCGACCGCGGCTAATTTTGCTGAGACCGGCTCAGTTGATATTCCGGAGAACGGTTTAGATTTCAACACGGCCGTAGATCAGTTTGAAAATGCCTTGATTCTAAAAGCTTTGGAAAAAACCGGCTGGAATAAAAATCAAGCGGCTTTACTTCTCAGACTGAACCGCACGACGCTGGTTGAAAAAATGAAGAAAAAAGGTCTTAAGTCCAACGAACCTGAAATGGACATGTGATTTTTATTTTTTAGAACCGGCTTCAAAAAATTTAAGCAATTCAGCATAGCCCGCTTCTTTCAATTTTGCTTTTGGTATAAAACGCAGCGATGCTGAGTTCATGCAATAGCGAAGACCGGTGGGCGCCGGACCATCATCGAAAACGTGGCCCAAATGAGAGTTGGCCCACTTACTACGAATTTCAATCCGAGTTTGTAAAAAACTTTTATCTACTTTTTCTACTATGTTTTCTTTGGCTATCGATTTGGAAAAACTCGGCCAGCCTGTGCCCGATTCAAATTTATCTTTCGAACTGAAAAGTGGTTCTCCGGAAACCACATCAACATAAATACCTTCTTCATGGTTATTCCAGAATTCATTTTTAAATGGTGGTTCAGTCTCTTCTTTTTGAGTTACTTTGTACTGCATCTTTGTCAGTGATTTTTTTAGGTCTTGATCACTGGGCTTTTTAAATTGAGAGCTTTCCCATGCAGGGGTAGTTTGGGCGTAAAATACTAAGAAAAGGCCGATTAAAAGCATATGTAGTTGTTTCATGGTGCAAGCTTATAGACTGTTGATTTAGAATCCTATACCTCCGGCGTCTAAGCGCCACATGGCTCGGATATTTGCTAAGTATCTGAAATTATTTAAAAATTGAGCAAACTGGATTTTAGGTACGGCGTACATTTTAGGGCGGCTGGACGAATTTAAAAAAACTACTGGAAATTTTAAGAGGTTTAGTATAATTTCAGGGTTCAATATAAGTCTCTCTTGAGTGAAATAGCGTTTTTGTTAGTTCTTCTGAGGTGGCAACCATATCCGTGGAGGAATTAATGGGAAAAAAAATATACGTAGGTAACTTATCTTATAACATGGACGATCAAGCTTTAGGCGATATCTTCGCAGCTTTCGGAACTGTTGAATCAGCTAAAATCATCACTGATCGTGAAACTGGTCGCAGCAAAGGTTTTGCTTTTGTTGAAATGGCTACAGATTCAGATGCTGCTACAGCAATTGAAAAATTAAATGGCACTGACCAATTAGGTCGCGCTATGAACGTTTCTGAAGCTAAACCAATGGCTCCTCGCGAAAATCGCGGCGGTGGCGGATTCGGTGGCGGCGGCGGCGGCGGCGGACGCAACCGTTACTAGTCTTTACTTTAAATAAGATTACAAAAGCCTCGGTAGAAATACCGGGGCTTTTTTTTTCGTCTTTGATCCAGTTTTTGAAAAAATAATTTAAACCCCGTTGATTTCAAATAATTTACATATTATATACATATATAAGTAATGTGTAAATAAATCATCACTGCAGAGGGGTTTGCATGAAGTCAGTTATCAGTTCACAGGGTTTCGTATCTAAAAAACGTAACTATTTCGATAAGTTAAATGTTTTCATCTGGTTCATTCAATTAGTTGTCAGCTACGTCGTGGCTCTCAGCTAAAAATCTCGTTCAACTATACAACATCTAATCAGCTTATGTTATTTTAAGCTCATACATGAAAGCTATTATAATTGATCACGATGACTCTTTTACTTTCAACCTTCAGCATTGGCTTTCTCCAATCTGTTCAGAAATAAAAGTCATTAATCATCGTGAAC
>JAYVIY010000393.1:0-2658 GCA_043769795.1 Pseudobdellovibrio sp.
TTAAAGTGGCGATCTTGGGGGGGGGTCTCAGGCTTGGGGTGGAGGGGCTTCTTCTTTGCGGACGACTTGGGGGGCTTTGTTTGTTAAGGCGCTGGCGAAAAAATTGGGGCGTCCGGTGGTGGGAATTAATTTTTCTCTTTGCGGTGGGGTTTTATATAACATGATTCAAAGGGCCGATTTGGTTTTGAAGTTTAAGCCTGATCTGATGATCGTAAATTTCGGATACAATGATGAACCCACTCCTGATTTGTATTTTAATATTCAAATGAAACAATTTCTTGATAAGATTTTGCCATTAAAAACAAATTTGCTTTTCAGTATTGAAGCCCTCTCTTTCGAAACCCATAGTAGTGAAACGTCGAAAGCGTTGCTCATCGCTAAACACCTGCAGGAACATAATCTAAGCTATGTGAGCCTTCATCGCCAGCTCGGATCGCCTGAGTTGCGCGACGGTGGATTGCTTTGGCAGGATCATGTGCATTTTACCGATTTTGGGCACAGATTGGCCTCACAATTTTTCATAAATACCGATTCAGTTAAAAAACTAACTAGCAAGTAATTCTTATTTGTGGCAAAAATAGCTTATGAGTGAAACCTATTTCCGTGTACGTATGTCGAATGTCAGCACCCCGAAAGAGCAGGAGCTGACAAACTTCTGTTTTGAATATCAAGCTCTCGGGTTAAGCGAGGTTCTCAGTTTTACCCAACCCGACCTGACTTACGACCCTTCTTTGGTATCTCGACGAATTTTAGAGCTTGATGTTTTTTTTGAAAAAAAACCCCCTGAACTTTTCTTTAGCACTCTGCGGGAAAAATTTCTCGACATTAAATGCATTACCTCTGAGGAAGAAAGTAAAGATTGGCTTTCCGAATGGAAAAAGGGCTTTGTAGCTTTTAAGCTCGTGGGAACCACATGGGTTGTTCCTTCCTGGCTTGAAAAGCCCGCTGAAGCCGAACACGAAGTCAAAATTGATCCGGGTATGGCTTTTGGTACCGGTACTCATGCCACCACCAAAATGGCTTCTTATTTTATTCACAAATTGGCGCAGGAGAATAATTCGCAATTAAAAAATTGGACGATGATTGATGTGGGCACCGGAACCGCAATCTTAGCCGTACTCGCAGAAAAACTCGGATACGGAATGATAACCGGAGTAGAAATTGATATTCAGGCCCGCCGGAAAGCCCGCGAAAACTGTGAATTGAATCAGACCGAAAATATTGAAATTACCGATTTGCAAATTGACGAGATTCGCGAGCAATACGATGTGGTTGTAGCCAATATTATTGATGGCGTCTTAATTCGGTTACAAAAAGATCTCGTCAAGGTGACCAAGCCTCAGGGCCATCTATTTCTGACCGGAATTCTCCAAGAGCGCGACAATCTCTTTTTTGAAAAATTCATTGAATCTCAACCCTTAAAGGTCATCAAACGAATTCAAAAAGATGAATGGGTCGGTTACTGGGTTCAAAAGCAGTGAGACTCTGAGCATGCGACGTTACTGGATCGAAAAAAAAATGATTTACAACGACAGCGTCACTTTCAAAGATGAATTGTTTCATCACATTTTTGATGTTTGTCGCCAAGAGATCGGTCATCACTTTGAAGTTCTCACTGAAGATTCAAAAGCCTATCTGGTCGAAGTTACTGCTAAAGAAAAAAAGCAGGCACAAGCTAAAATAATCGAGATCCGCGAAATTGAAAAGCTTCCCCGTCCGCATATTCATATTGCCCTGTCGGTTTCGCGCTATCATGTAATGGATTCAATCATTGAAAAAGCCGTTGAAATGGGCGTGCAATCTATTTTACCTTTTTGTTCTGATTTCAGTTTCATCAGAAAACCAAACAATCTGCCTTCAGGTAAGACTGAAAGATGGCAAAAAATCGTGGTGTCGGCGACTCAGCAATCGGGCCGCGGCGAACTAATGAAAATTGACGAACCTGTTGAATGGGCCGAAATGTTGAAAAAAATTAACCCCAGCCCCGTTAATTGGTGTCTATTTGCATACGAAGGCGACAGCGTATTGGGCGTAAAAGAATACCTTCAAAAGAACAAAGAAAAGCTGCATGCGACTGAAGGGGTTTCTGCTGAAAATATATGGATTATAGTGGGCTCTGAGGGCGGTTTTTCCGAAAAAGAAGTCTCAGAAATGAAGCAACTGGGCCTTAATCCAGTGACGTTGGGCAGTCAGGTATTACGTGTTGAAACGGCTTGCATGACTTTGGTCTCCGTCCTAAAGTATGAATTCGGTCTACTTAAGTAGCATTTTTAGGGGTTAATATGGCAGCGAACAACGATCCATTTGAAGAGTTTGAGTTTCGTCCGATCAATGAAGGTCTTGGCTTTCACCGAAAACAAAAGACCCAATCGCAGGTGTCAGGCCTAACCTCATTAACCTCAATTTCTCCGAAAAAACCAACTGGTTTCGAGCCAGCCGAAACCAAAAAATTCTCAGATTTTGCGTCTCCGCTGCCCCGTCATGAGTCTGCAAGCCGTAATTTTAATATTCCGGTTATTGAAGATGATTCAATTGCCAGAGCACAGACCGCAGTTAATGAAATTTTAAAAAATCTCAATCAAAAGCGTCAAAGTGATTTTAATTTTGAAACCGAAAGACAACGCGATCTTCTAAAAAAATCTAAGCCCTTTTTCTTTG
>JAYVIY010000394.1:0-7220 GCA_043769795.1 Pseudobdellovibrio sp.
AACGAACAACTTTAACTGGATCAATAACACCGTCTTTTAATAGATCAGTGTATTCATCACTGTAAGCGTTGTAACCGTAGTTAGCAGATTTATCTAATAAGATATTATTAACAACGATTGCACCATCTAGACCAGCATTAGCAGCAATTTGTCTAACTGGCTCTTCGCAAGCACGTTTAATAATATTAGCACCGAATTTTTCTTCTTCGTTAAATTTAGCTTTTAAGATTTGTTGCGAAGCGCGTAATAATGCAGTTCCACCACCAGCGACGATACCTTCTTCAACTGCTGCACGAGTTGCATTAAGAGCATCTTCTACACGAGCTTTCTTCTCTTTCATTTCAACTTCTGAACCGCCACCAACGTGAATAACTGCAACACCGCCAGCTAATTTAGCCAAACGCTCTTTCAATTTTTCTTTGTCGTAGTCTGAAGTTGTTTCTTCAACCTGAGCTTTAATCTGAGCAACACGTGAAGTGATTGCCGTTTTTTTGCCAGCGCCATCAATTACAGTTGTGTTGTCTTTGTCGATAACGATACGTTTTGCAACACCGAGGTGTGTAGCATCAGCTTGCTCAAGTTTCATGCCGAGGTCTTCAGATATAACCTGTGCACCAGTTAAGATTGCGATGTCTTCTAACATTGATTTACGACGGTCGCCGAAGCCAGGAGCTTTTACTGCGCATACGTGTAAGGTGCCGCGTAATTTATTAACAACTAGAGTTGCTAATGCTTCACCGTCAACATCTTCAGCAATAATCAAAAGAGGACGTCCTTGTTTAGCAACTGCTTCAAGAACACCGATCATGTCTTTCATAGAAGAAATTTTCTTGTCGTACACAAGGATGTAAGCGTTTTCTAAAACAGCTTCCATTTTTTCTGCATTAGTTACGAAGTACGGAGAAAGGTAACCACGGTCAAATTGCATACCTTCTACAATAGTTACTTCAGTTTTAGCAGTCTTAGAATCTTCAATTGTGATAACGCCTTCACGGCCTACTTTATCCATTGCATTAGCTAACATTTCGCCGATTTCTTTATCGTTGTTTGCAGAGATCGCGCCGACTTGTGCAACTTCGTTAGAACCTTTAACCGGTTTTGCCATGTTTTTCAATTCGTCGATAACCAAAGTAACAGCTTTGTCGATACCACGTTTGATTGACATCGGGTTGTGACCTGCAGAAACAAGTTTAGCGCCTTCGCGGTAAATTGCTTGAGCTAAAACAGTTGCAGTCGTTGTTCCGTCGCCGGCTTCATCATTAGTTTTTGAAGCAACCTCTTTAACCATTTGCGCGCCCATGTTTTCGAATTTGTTTTCTAATTCGATTTCTTTTGCAACAGTAACACCGTCTTTAGTGATTAGTGGTGAACCGAAAGATTTATCGATTACAACATTACGACCTTTAGGTCCTAATGTTACTTTTACTGCGTTTGCAAGAACGTTAACACCTTTAAGGATGTGTGTTCTAGCGTCTTCTGAAAATATTAAAATCTTGCTCATTGAAATTCTCCCTTTTTAAATTATTAAATTATTGAATTATGCCTAAAATGTCTTCTTCTCTCATCATCAAATACTCTTCGCCTGAAAGTTTGATTTCAGTTCCAGCGTATTTAGAGAAAAGAACTTTATCTCCCGCTTTAACTTCTAAAGGCAAAGTTTTGCCATCTTCAGTTACGCGACCTTTTCCGGCAGCAACGATTTCGCCGCGCTGTGGTTTTTCTTTAGCTGAATCTGGTATGAATAGACCGCCAGCTGTTTTTTCTTCTTCCGCCATTCTTCGAACTAAAATTCTGTCGTGTAATGGGCGTACGCCTAATTCTGCTTTTGCCATAAAATGACCTCCGTGAAATCGGATTTTTAGAGATAAAAACCCGGGTTAGTTAACTATGTGTTGCTAAGGTAATATGAGGTGCCTACGAGGGGTGTCAAGGTAACTTCGAAAGAATAAAAATTGCCCAAACTATATGCATGATTTGTGGGTTAAATTTGGCCAAAAATTACTTAGAAAAATGCTCAGCGAAGGCTGACATCAGCTCGGCCACTTCTTCGGCAGTCAGTCGCGGTGAAACATCTTTGATGGCTGTTTCGAGCGAAGATTGCCTAGTTAAATACCCAACAAAATAGTCTGAAATTGTTAAATCCTGTGTGACCGATAAATTTAAAATTTCACGCTCTAGTTCTTTACTTAATCCGGCTTCGGTTCCCGAGTTTTTTATAGGCATATTAGGATCTACTATGATTTTTTCTTTTATATTTTTAATTCTTAATTGGGCTTCGCTGATTTTAGAATTCTTCCATTCGCGATAGCTAAGTACCCCGGAGCTGACGTACTGAGGTTGGGGCAATGCTGAGGTGATAGAATAAGAAGACGATGGCGCAAGCACAGCAAGCGACATCAAGGCTATTAATAACGTTCTGTAAGAAAATACGTACAACTTCACCAGCCATCTCCTTAACGAAGAGCTTCCTTACAAAAAGTAAACCAGAGCCAATTCGTGCAGAATTGAATTGGGGCAAAATAGTGTTTAAAAGTGATACACTCTGGACGACAATTAAAGTCTCTGAGCCGTGAACCATGAATCAAGACTTTTGCCCCGTTTTGCTCAACAAATAATCATTTAAACCCTACTTTGGTCTATAAACTGCCTGGTAACTAGTCGAGATTTTACAGACTAGCCCAATGTTTGATCAACATCGTATTTTTTCTGGTCTGTAATAAACAGGACGCCAAAACAAGAGGGGGACAGGATGTCAGGAAAATTATTAGCGGTGCTCGTATGTGCATCAATTTCAATGGGAGCTCAAGCAGGAAAAATCGAAACAAAAGGATCTGATTATAGACCGAATATAGTTGGAGGGGTCGTCGCTGAAAAAGGAGAATTTCCATTTCAGGTGTCACTTCAGAGCTCTTCAGGTTCACATTTTTGTGGCGGATCTTTAATTAAGAAGAACTGGGTTCTAACTGCAGCCCACTGCGTGGCCAGCTGGTCAGCTTCAAATAAGATCGTACTTGGTATGCATGATCAGAAAAACAAGAAAGACACTGAAACTTTTAATTCAAAAAAAGTTGTTGCGCACCCGCTCTACAATCGAAGCACACTTGATTATGACTATGCAGTGATTCAACTCAATGGTGATTCTAAATTAAGAACTATTGATTTAAATCGCGTTGAAATCGATATTCCTGAAGTTGATAAAGCTCCGGTCAATGTATGGACATCTGGCTGGGGAACCACTTCAGAAGGCTCATATGCTTTACCGAACCTATTAAACAAAGTTGAGGTCCCACTAGTAACGACTAAGGCCTGCAACACGGATACGGCATACAATGGAAGCATTACAGATCGTATGATTTGTGCCGGTTTAGTTGCCGGTGGTAAAGACTCTTGTCAGGGCGACAGCGGCGGACCTCTTTTTGTTAAGCAAACCAGCGGTGATTACCTGTTAATCGGTGTAGTTAGCTGGGGCGAAGGCTGTGCGCGTCCGAACAAATTCGGTGTTTATTCAAAAGTAAATGCAATGGTTGATTGGATCGAAAAAACGTCATTGTAATCAGGTCGTTTTCGTAATTAAAAAAAAGGAGCGTGACCCGCTCCTTTTTTTTTGGATAAAATTCATGGCAAATCAAAAAGCAAAAATTCTGAATTTAATTGCCACTTGAGCTGAATTCTTGTCAACAGGCTGGCCTTAATCGCATCACCTGCCCCAACCGCGACATCATTTAACATCACAACTCCCCGAACAACCTGCAGCCAGTAACTTCGATCTTCCTGCGTATTCAGAATTGCGTCTCCACCGGTTTCAGACTTCAAAGCATATACATCCACATCCTGATTAATTTTCACAGAACCATCACGCCCACTGTTCGAGGCCACTAAAATCAATTTATTAGTCGCAAGCTTTGCAGAAAAATCTTTTTGTTCATAACCCGGTGGATAACTAGCTTTGTCGGGAACAATCCAGATTTGTAATAACTGAGTGGGTTTATCTTTAAGATGATTATACTCTGAATGCCGAACACCTGTACCGGCACTCATTCGCTGCACTTCTCCCGGATTGATTGTTGCCGTGTTACCAATGCTATCTTTGTGCTCAAGAATTCCGTCTATAATATAGGTTATAATTTCCATGTCTTTGTGCCCATGAGTGGGAAATCCCGCTCCGGCGGCAACGATATCCTGATTGATCACTCTTAACTTAGAAAAACCCATATGAGCGGGATCATGGTAATCTGCAAATGAAAAACTATGTCGTGCCTCGAGCCAACCGTGATTTGCGTAACCACGATCAGTTGATTTTCTAATATCAATCATGTTGTATTGTTCTCCTTTTTACAGGTTACGATAATAATGTATTTTTCGAAAATAACAAGAGAGATCAAAGCTTTAAGGTATACGTGAATTTAAAGCCGGCATTCTTGTCGCTCATTTTATAAAAGGTCGAACCTTGTTCGCGGTCCTGATAAATAATTTCAGTAGAAATCCAGTCTTTGGTTGAAAATTCTTGCCTGTAAAGAAAGCTGACTAAATACACTGATCCATTTTCCGAATTAAATTCACTATAGGTTTGGCTCGCAATAGCTTCTGCCGCCAACCCGAAACCGAGCAAACTATGGTTTTCACGATAGAAGTGATTTTCATAAATCAAACTCAAAGTCGGTGCCGGGACATAATGAAGCTTTAAACTAGATAGAAAATAGAATGGACGGTAGTTTAAAGTTAGGCCCAGAAGATTTTCCTCGGAAAACTCATGCCGCATACCCACTGCCAATAAAGGTTGAGTTTTTCCCGACGACTCAAGAACGCTAGAAGGAGCCAGTACCGCTCTCGGCATCGAGTAGTCGCTAAATCCGACGCGTGCCGAAAAAAAGTTTTCGCCCCAAATTTTTTTCATGTACTCGACGACACCTTCAAGGTCGTAATCCGTATTAAATTTGTATTTTACGGCGCCTGCAACCGCCGTTGCCGAAAGATAATTGAATCTATAATTAAACGAAGCATTCAGTTTGCGTTCGGAGCTGGCTTTCGAAATCTCATCTCCGCTTTTTGTAATTTTCGAAGTGCCTTGCTCTGTTGATAACTCAGCAGTTTCAACCGGAATTGGTACAATGATTTTTTGTCCGAGATGTATTGTGTCGGCTTCGGTTATATCCGGATTGAGTTCAAGCAGTTTTTGAAGACGCCTTCGTTTCCCATAGATATTTCCGTCAAAAAATTTTCTTAATATAGAATTAAGTGTGTCGCCCTTTTGAACAACATACTCGCGGGTGGTGGGCGCCGGAAGGGTAGACGCAGAGCCCACTGAGGGGGGCTGAAGTTCAGTTTTTTCTTCGATTGGTTTCGTAACGACTATTATCTTTTGTCCGACCTTTATATGATCATCAAAATGTTTCTGAATAATAGTTTCAAGTGTATCGCCCTCCTTAACGGTGTATTCAAAAGTTTTTATTACGCTTCCTGCATTGAAAATTTCGCGAGTTTCGGAGCTCTTCTTTACGAAAATTTTCTCAGTTTCTGTTTCAATGCCGGGCTTTATATCCGGAGCGGTGTCTGGAAATTCGGGCTCTGGTTCAGGTTGAAATCTCGGCTTATTTTTCGCCCTTTTCTTTGATTTTCTTTTCTTTGAAGATTTTTGAATAACCCGTGATTCATCTTCAATAGGAATCTCTATTCGTCTGTCGGTATCCACCGGAGGTGCTGCAGTCAAAAGCTCTTCGTATTCTTCAATTTCAGTTTCTGTTTGGTCAATCAAACTTATATTTTTGTCTTCAGTTTTAGGTTGACACATTTTTGATGAAGGATCTTTTGCAGAACTACCACAAACACTCACCTCTTTGTTTTTTTCATTTTTCGGGATTAATAATTCCAATAAATCTTCCCCGTGAGCTGGGCAAAACGCAACGACCAAAAAAACTAAAAATAATAAATGTTTCATAATTCGCAACTTAAGTAGTCGCAATTTTCTTCGATTTCAATAAAACAATGCTAAGGGGGGAAATATTCCCTAAACCTTTTCAATGGCACATCTTCTGCAGTACACGAAATTATATTGCTGTACGAACATCAATAAAAACAACAAACAACATGGAGAGTGTTATGAAAAAAATTTTAGTATCTTTTCTTACCGTATTCGGATCGTTCGGTTTTGCCGGACATCCTGCATTAGCCGCAGATACGGGTGTTATAACTTTGAGCGGATCAATCGGTGTCGTGAATGAAATTGAAATCACGCAGTTTGATGTCGCCACTAGCCTGAACATAGTCGATGGCGAATCCAACGCATTAGTTGCCACCGTGACAGAAACTTCTAACAGCCCTACCGGCTACACAATATATATGAACTCTGTGAATGATTCGAACCTGATCAATTCTGCCAATGGAGAAGAGACCGCGCCATACACTGTCTCCTACGACGGCGGATCACCGGTGGCTCTGACAACTGCTGATTTAGCGATGAAAACTGTCGGCGTTCTTGGCGGTTTGGTTACCGACGAATCTGATGTGCTCATTAACCTCACAGGAAATTCAGCAGCCAGCTCAGGAACTTTTGCAGACGTAATAACCGTTTCAATTGCAGCCAATTAAGTCTCTCAGCTAAACAATTTTTAAAAAAAGGGAATCATCCGATTCCTTTTTTATATTCATCGGGGAAAAAATTCACGTTATGAAAGCTTTTTTCACTCTTGCTCTGTTTTTTACGCTTAGTGCCTCTGCCTTCAAGTTAGAACCCATGGTCGTTGATTTTGATCCCGAAGGCAAAGGAAGCACAAAAAATTTTCGAATAGAAAATGAAGGCAAAGAAAAGGTTGCTGTAAAAGTTGAGGCCTTTTTCCGTAAAATAGATGCAAACGGAAAAGAAAAAAGAGTTCCGACCGATCATTTTAAAATCTACCCTGAACAGCTTTCATTAATGCCGAGCGACTCTCGGGCTGTACGGGTAACTTACCAAGGACCAAAAAATTTAAAATCCGAATCGGCTTACCGGATTGTAGCCAGTCAACTGCCTGTTACGTTTAAAAACAAAGTTAAAAAGACCGGGGTTA
Organism: Pseudobdellovibrio sp.; assembly: GCA_043769795.1. Lineage (GTDB taxonomy): Bacteria > Bdellovibrionota > Bdellovibrionia > Bdellovibrionales > Bdellovibrionaceae > Pseudobdellovibrio. Next base: position 7,044 of record JAYVIY010000394.1, read on the forward strand.
ATTTCCTGTTTAAGTTTATCGCTTCCGTTTATGTGACAGCTGAAAGTTTTATTCCAAAATTAGAAGTTGATTCAGTTAAGAGGATTAATTCTGACCGGGTAAAAATAAAAATCAGTAATTCCGGCCAAAAGCACCGACAGCTCAAAGGTGTAAAAATTCACTTAAAAGACAAGACCG
>JAYVIY010000395.1:0-7186 GCA_043769795.1 Pseudobdellovibrio sp.
AGAAATTTTTCAAATCACTACAGTATTCCTGAATGGAATGTCGCTCCGGTGACTTCACCGCTTGAAGTTCAGTATCCAATTGCCTGCGGTACCGCGCACGTTCAAAAACGTGTGGGTAAAAATGCAATTTCAATTGTTACCGGAGGAGATGCCGGAACTGCAGAAGGTGATTTTGCCTCCGCCCTAATACTAGCTTCACGAAAGGGTCAGGAACTTCCGATGCTTATGACCGTTCAGAACAACAAGTGGGGAATTTCAACGTCCTACGAAGGTCAGCACGGCGAGACTCAGATTGCCGATCGTGCAAAAGCTTTCAATATACGATCACGGGTTATCAATGGAAATGATCCGGTCGAGTCGTACATTTGTATTGAAGAAGATATGGCCTACATCCGTAAAACCGGAAAACCTGCTTTCATTGAAGCTTTTGTTTCCCGACTCTACGGGCACTCATCCGCCAGTGGGGCGAATCCCGTTGCCAACGAAATTGATCCACTGAAAGATTTTGAATCTCGATTACTTAAGGCCGATATTTTGAAACCTAAAGAAATAAAAGAATGCTTGGCCACTTTCGAAGCTGAAGGCGTTCGAGCTGCTGAAACAGCACGGAGCGAGCCTGTGCCTGCCGGCGAAAGTGTGTGGGATAACACCTATGTAGGAAATGAAAACGCGGATTGGAGAAAATTTTAATGGCAAACATGGCCCAATCTGTACGAATGGCTCTGCATTATGCTGAAACGAATTACAACCTCAAAGATATTTTCGGTCAGGATGTTGGCGCTCCGCTTGGCGGGGTATTTACGGCCACCCAAGGTCTGAAAACAACCTGGAATTCAACTTTGGATGAGCGGGGGATAATCGGAATGGCTATGGGAATTGCAATGGCCGGCGACCGCTGCGTAGCTGAAATTCAATTTGTCGATTACATTTTCAATACAATTGATCTTCTGAAAATTGCCGGAAATACTTTGTGGTGCTCAAACGGCAATTACAATTTGCCGATGACCGTGATGACTCCGGTCGGTGCCGGTATTCATGGAAGCGTGTATCACTCTCATTCATTTGATGCTATAGCTTCGCGGCTTCCGGGCTGGAAGGTAGTCATGCCATCAACGCCGATAGACGCCTATGGGTTACTTCTTTCCTGCATTAAAGATCCAAACCCTTGCCTGTTTCTGAAGCCAAAGGCATTGATGCGAGTTCGTGGCGAAGAGCTGATCCCCGGAGAGCCCACTGACGAACGAGAATTAAAAAGCATGATTGACGCCCCGATCGGTGACCGCACTCAATGGAAAGCTCAGTGGCCAAAGACCGAAGAGTATTTAGTTCCATTCGGAAAAGGTAAAGTTACCCGCGTCGGTGATCAGATTACCGTGGTCAGCTATGGCCGCCATGTTTTAATGTGCAACGAAGTTGCAGACCAATTAAAACAAGAAGGCTATTCTGTTGAGGTTATTGATCTGCGATCGATTTACCCTTACGACTGGAAAATGATAAAAGAGTCGGTAACAAAAACCGGTCGTGTACTTTTCGTCAATGAAGATACTGAAGTTACGAATTTCGGTGAACATCTCACGTATCGGGTAACCCAGGAACTTTTCTATCACTTGATGGCGGCCCCGCGAGTGCTTGCCGGTAAGAATCTTCCAGGAATTGGTTTGCATCCGAATTTAGAAGACAGCAGTGTTCCGCAGATTTCTGAAATAGAAATGCATATCCGCCAGATATGTGCTGAGGTTCCTTAATGTCGTCGAATAAAAAATTGCCGTTTGATAAGTACACGCTCTACAGTCAAGCGGTTCAGTCTGCAGCGGAGGATGTAAAATTCTATCGCCGGGTCTATAAAAAAGTCCGTCGCGGAAAATCACCAAAGGTCTTACGCGAAGACTTCTGCGGCGGTGGCGCAATTACTTGCGAGTGGGCCAAGCTTGGCCCTGACTATAAATCCTGCGGCCTCGATCTGGATCAAGAGCCGATGAATTACGGACGAGCCCACTATGTATCAAAACTGAGTCCGGCTCAGCAGGCAAGGGTAGCGCTGATCAAAAAAGATGTACTCACACCGGGACTGCCTTCGGCAGATATTGCGGTAGCCGTTAACTTTTCTTATTTCTTCTTCAAAAAACGCGATATTTTAAAAAAATATTTTGAAAATGTTTATAAATCTTTAAACTACGACGGAATTTTTGTTGTAGATATTTTTGGAGGTACGCAGTGTACCGATGCAATAGAAGATAAGACTAAACATGATAATTTCACTTACTACTGGGATCAGAAAAATTTTGATCCTATTAGTAATGAAGCCTACTTTGAAATTCACTTTCGCTATAAAAATAAAAAATATGAGGGGGTTTTCGCTTATGACTGGAGAATGTGGAGTATTCCGGAAATAAGGGAAATCATGCTGGAGGTTGGCTTTCAGAATACCCAAGTTTACTGGGAAGGCACCGACAAAAAAGGTCGAGGCAACGGCGAATTTAAAGCAGTTGAAAAAGGCGAATCCTGTTTGAGTTGGATCGCATATATTGCAGGATCCAAATAATGAAGCAAAAGCTGGTGATTCAGGATTTTGAAGTCTGGGTTCATCTTGGTTGCGATACCGAAGAACAGAAATTTGCTCAGCCGGTGCATTTTAATGTGGAATTCAACTTTGAGAATGCAGTGTTAGGTGCCCAAACTGACCGGCTTGAAGACTCTGTGGATTACGTAAAAATTACTTCAATACTCAAAATGATTTCCACTGAAAAAAATTACAGTCTGATTGAGCATCTCAATCACCGGGTTTTTTCTGGAGTTGTAGAGTATTTAAAATCAAAAAAAATCGCAGCTGAGCTTAAGCTTTCCGTAAAAAAAATTAGAGTGCCGGTTGAAAATCTTAAAAATGGCGTGGTATTTTCGTGCGAAACCAAACTCTAGCGCTGGGTTTAGGTTCGAATCTGGACAACCCGCTGGAAAACCTGAGGTTGGCGCTTTCTGAAATTAAAAAAAGTCAATTTTTTGAGGTGACTGCAGTTTCCTCGATCTATGAGTCTGATGCGCAACTTCCCTCAAATGCAGTTTCTGATTGGAATAAGCCGTTCTTAAATGCGGCTGTTCTCGTCCGAGTGGCGGCCAATGAAAGCCCCGAAAATATTCTTTGTGAGATCCAGAAAATTGAAAAGAAAATCGGTCGGATTCCTGCAGAACGCTGGGCACCGAGGCTTATCGATATCGATCTGCTTTTCTGGGACCAGGAAGACTTTGTTTCTGAAGCTTTACAAATACCGCACAAGGATTTATCAAATCGGCCCTTCGCCCTTTTACCGCTTTTAGAGATCTGGCGTTCTCCGAAATTAATTTTACCTGATTGGTCCCACTCCTGGAGCGAGAATAAGCCCTTTAATACGAAAAAAAGTCTACGTTATTTCTGGCCCCGCCTCGTCGGAATTCTGAATGTGACGAAGGATTCTTTTTCTGACGGCGGAATGTATTTGAGCCCGGATACTCTGCATAAGCGAGTTTCGCTACTGCTTGAACAGGGTGCCGAAATCATTGATATCGGAGCAGAATCTACCAGACCCGGGGCTGAAACGGTTTCTGAAGCAGCTGAATTCAGTAGCCTCGACTGGGCATTGCGTGAATTGAAATTGAGCTGTTCAATTTCACTCGACTGCCGCCATGCTGGAGTAGCTGCACGAATTCTTGAAAAACACAAAGTCAATTTTTTGAACGATGTGGATGGGTTTGCCGACACCGGTATGAAAGAACTTTTAAAGATTTCTAAACTTTCAGGCTTCGTGATGCACTCATTAGGAGTACCTCCTGCGCTGGATCGCGTATTAGATAAAACGCTCGATCCATGCAAGCAATTGACCGAGTGGTGGAAACAGCACCGGCTGTCACTTTTGGAGTTTGGAATAGAAGATGGTCAGATCATTTTCGATCCCGGAATTGGTTTTGGAAAAACAAAGCAGCAAAATCTTTTTATTTTGCAGAACTTAAATTTATTATCCGAAATTCAAAACTCGATCATGATCGGACACTCAAGAAAATCATTTTTGACATTATTGTCGGATCGTCCTGCGGAAATGCGCGATCTTGAAACTGCACTGGTAACGAGGGGCCTGAATTTAGCTTATGTGCAGTATTTGCGGGTGCATGATGTGCAAACGCAACTGGCGGCGCTCCGATGAAAAAATTTACAGAAGTTGTTGCTGAATTAGAAGCACTTCAGATGATGCCGAAAACAATGCCGGGCCTTGAAAAAATAAAAAAGGCATTTAAGTTAACCGATTGGTACGATCAGATTGACCCGGATAAAATTATAGTCGTCGCGGGAACTAACGGTAAAGGTACGACCTGTGCGGCACTTGAGGCCTTGCTTATCGAAGCAAAGCAAAAAGTTGGTTTTTACAGTTCACCCCATTTGGTATCAACTACCGAGCGAATTCGACTGAACGGTCAAGATATTACCGAAGCTGAATTTTTGAGTCTTTATGATGAATGTTTACCACTAATAGAAAGCTGCGGGCTTTCGCATTTTGAAGCCCTAACGCTTATGGCAGGTTTTTACTTTTTCAGTAAAAGATGGAATAGTAACCCCGACTTTGTTATTTTTGAAGTTGGACTTGGCGGCAGTTTTGATGCGGTCAATGCTTTTCCCCATAAGTATTGTGCCATAACAAAGCTGGGAATTGATCATGTCAATATTCTTGGGCACGGGCTGGTTGAAATTGCGCAAAACAAATTCGGTATCGTCGGCACTAAAAACATAGTTGTTCATCATAAACTTCCGTCTGAACTTGAAGAGCTGAAAAAACAAACTCAAAAAAAGACAAATTCAAATTGGCTTGAAGCCGAACAATACACAGTGGAAATTAAGAAGAATTCTAAAGTACCAAGTTATTTTATTAAGTATGGTCAGCTCAAGTTGCAGATTAATTTACCGGGCGCCAGAGCGGCTGAAAATATTATGACGGCCGTAACATTATTTCGCGTTCTGGGTTTTGATTCTGAACATTTTCTGACGGCCCTTAATAAAATTAGCTGGTCGGGCCGCATGCAGAAAATTGAGTGGGCCGGTCTGAATTGTCCATTGTATGTTTCCGGTGACCACAATAGGCAAGGTGTTGAAAGTCTTCTTGAAATTCTGAAGGACTTTGCGTGGCATCATTTGCACCTTATTGTCGGTATTGGAATAGATAAAGATGCAGAACAAATGCTAAATGCATTTTCCGGTCTGACTAATGTTAAACTGTACTTAACCGAGACCCCTTTCAAGGGGCGCAGTCTGTCTGACTATCCTGAAAAATTTTTGGCTCTTGCCGAAGACAGAAACGCTTCTGTAATTGAGTCTTTAGCGGCGGTGACAAAGCGCGCACAGCCGGAAGATTTAGCACTGGTAACAGGATCACTTTATTTAGTGGGAGAAGTTCTTAAATTAACCCGGAAAATCAGTTCGTAAAAAAAGCGGAAATAATTTAAGTCCGGCTTCTTTCAATTTGTTCTCTGCAGCTTCGCCACCGCGATGAATAACACAAAGTACATTGTCTATGTTAGCACCCAGGGCACGTAGATCGGCAGTGCTTAATAAGACCTGACCACCGGAGGTAATAACGTCTTCAATAATACAGACTTTTTTATTTTTTATTTCGATACCTTCGGCAAATTGACAGGTTCCGTATTCTTTGGCTTCTTTTCTGACAAACGCGCAGGGTAAGCCGGAGGCTAGTGACAGCGCGGTTCCGATGGGTATTCCGCCCATCTCGAGCGCGGCCAAAACTTCGGTTCCGGCGGGTATCAGTTTTTTCATCTGTTCAGCGATTTCCCTTAAAATCAGAGGCTGGGATTCAAACCGGTATTTGTCGAAATACTCGTTCGAACGTTGGCCGCTTCTCAGCAGAAAATCTCCGGTGAGGTGGCTGATTTGATATATGTTTTTTGCCAATTCTTGATGAGTCATAGCATCCCCTAAATGACACTGTTTGAGTTGGCCTATTTTATGCTTTTTACCTATTTCGGCAAAGGATAATTAAGGAAATGGAAATTAATAAACCCAAAGAATACCAAACTATACGTCTTTTCGCGATCTTAGGTCTATTAACCCTGATGACCGTGTTATTGTTTAAGGTGGTGCTTTTTGTTCCGCAAAATACTGAAATTATCAGATTGCCGGCTGATTCGATTCCTAAGAAGCCGGAAGTGCTCAATTTGCAATCAGAAACGATTCTAAAAGATCTTCCTATCGGGCAGCGAAAATAGCAAAACAAACTTGTATTTTAGTGACGTCGAATCGTGCTTTTGCGCTGTTGCCACTGCTCAAGCGCATATTTTCGCATGTCTTCGATGTTATCGAATTCGTCGACAATTTCTACTCCCAGTAGAGTTTCAACTGTATCTTCGAGGGTAACTAAACCGGTAACAACACCGTACTCATCGGTGACTAAAGCCAAATGATCTTTTTCTTTAATAAAAAAATCAAGGGCCTGCGAAACTGTCATTCGCTCAGAAACATTGTTAATCGGCAGTATGAGTTCACGAATTAATTTTGTGTGCTGATCTTGTGAAAGTGCTTCTAAGATTTTATAACGATGGGTCATTCCGATTATATGATCGAGCGAACCTTCGTAAACCGGCAGCCGAGAAAATCGAATCGGTCGAAATTTTTTTGCAACTTCATCCACCGATTGCGACGCATCTAGGGCAGTGAACACCGAACGTGGAGTCATGATATCCGAAACATATATTTTATCTAGTTTCAGAAGATTTCTGATAATGTTGGACTCTTTGGTTTTGATTGTTCCTTCTTCAACGCCGATTTCTGCATGTTTGATCATTTCGTCACGGGTGATATCCGGCTCTTCGCTGGGGGTCATTAAAGATTTGGAAACAAGTTCCGATAATTTAACCACTGGATAAAAAAGTACAATCATAGTTTGCACTGAATAGGCGGTGAAAATGGCCAATGACTTTGAATGATTTTTTCCGATGGTTTTCGGAATTATTTCTGAGAATATTAAAATCATAAAAGTTAGAAACACCGAAAACGCGGTGACCCAGGATTCGCCGAATTGATTATGTACTTGGTAGGCAATCCAGGCTGAACCTAGAGTATGAGAAGTGGTATTCAGAGTTAAAATTGCAGAAATTGAGCGATCTGAATTTGTGGTGATGTGTTTTAACAATAGTCCCGAACTTGTTTTCGTTT
>JAYVIY010000396.1:0-2643 GCA_043769795.1 Pseudobdellovibrio sp.
CATTCGAAGTTGAAACAATATTTTCTTGAGTTGCTTAAATTTAATAAAGTCATCAATTTGGTTTCTTCGAATAGTATTTTGCACGCGGATGCGATTCATTTTTCAGATAGTATTTTTGCCTCGATAATAGTTCAAAAAAAAGTTAATAAAAACAACTATTTATACGACATTGGCAGCGGTAATGGTTTCCCGGGTCTGATTTATGCTATTTTGTATCCCGATCAAAGAGTAATTCTTTTAGATTCTGATCAGCGAAAGTCTGAATTTTTGAAGCATGCTGTAGAGGTTTTGGGGCTTTCAAATGTTGTCGTTCAAAATAAAAAAATCGAACATTGTCCGCCCGACTCAATAGAGCAAGCCATTTGTCGTGGCTTCTCCCCCCTGCCTAAAGGGCTGCTTTCTTTGCGCAAAGTTGTTAAAAAAGGCGGCTCGGTTTTTCATTTAAAATCTACAGAGTGGGCTGATGAAGTTTCCTTAATTCCGATCCAGCTTTGTTCTATTTGGCAACCATCGCTTGAAGCGGAGTACACTCTTCCGATAGGTGGAATAAAAATGTACATTGTTCGTACTACGAAATTTCTCTAATTTTATTTTTTGTCGGTTCCACGTGGAACATCTTTCTTAACTCCCTTATTTCGATCCCACAGTAGTTTGTCCCGCTGAAACTTTGTTACTGAGGCGTACATTGCTAATTCTTGTGGATCGGGCCAAGGCTTACCCCCAGGAGCTAGGCTTTCGTTATATTTTAGCTTTGCAAGCGATGCTCGCTGAGAAAGGCTGATTTCAAAATACTGCACCCTTTGTGCAAGAACGATTATTTTTTCTTGAGAGTCATAAACTTTTTTTGTTGCGAACTTGACTTGGCCAGTTTGGGGGATGGCGGCGGCTTTTTCTTTTAGTAGGGTTTTTAAATTTTTGTCCTCTAGGTCTAAATTTTTGCGGGCGATGTCGAGCTCAACCGCTAAGTCTTTATAAATTGGGTCAGCAAGCTCCGGCTGTGGGTCGCCCGGAGTACAAGCGAACAAAAACATCAAAATTGAGCCCAAAAATAGGTTTTTCATATATGTTCCACGTAGAACATCGGATTATTTCACTAAAAACTCAAATTTTTCTTGAAACAATAGATAAAAAATCTAAAGATGAACTAGCAACACTGCGGAGGCAACATGATAAAGACAATATGCATAGCCAATCAAAAGGGCGGGGTAGGAAAAACAACAACCACGGTTAATCTTTCAGCGGCACTAGCGCAGCAGGGCTATAAGATTTTGGTTGTAGACATGGATCCACAAGGAAATGCGTCCAGTGGTCTTGGAATAAAGAAGCACGAAACTCAAGAGGCCAACATTTACCACGTATTAATTGGCGAAAAAACCATTCAAGAGGTTGCAATCAAGAGCCCTACGCCAAACTTGTGGGTGGCCACCGCAAATCCAGACCTGGTTGGTGCCGAAATTGAGCTGGTGGATATGCCACAACGAGAATACCGATTAAAAAACGCCCTTTCTGCCGTCCACTCACTCTATGACTACATAATAATTGATTGTCCACCATCACTTGGACTACTCACGCTTAACTCTTTGGCCTCGGCTGGAAGCTTTTTGGTGCCGTTGCAATGTGAATACTATGCCTTAGAGGGATTAAGTCAGCTATTGAACACTGCGGGACTAATCAAAAAATCAATAAATCCACAACTTCATATTGAAGGAATCTGTCTGACTATGTTCGATAAGAGAAATAATCTTGGCCACCAGGTTGTTGAGGAAATCAGAGCCCACTTTAAGGATAGAGTCTTTAAGTCAATAATTCCTCGAAACGTTAGATTAAGCGAGGCCCCAAGCCATGGAGTTTCGATCTTTGACTATGACGCGAAATCAATTGGAGCTTTAATGTATATGGAGCTCTCGAAAGAGCTGATTGCGAGAACAACCCAAAAAACGAACGGATTAGGTAGGGCTGAGCTTGAGCCCGGCCTATAGCCCCCCTCAAAACCACAGCGTAATTTAAAAACAAATTAAAAAAGAAATCGAGCCAAAACATGGAAATTAATAAAGAAAATACAAACAAAAAAAGACTTGGGCGCGGCTTGGGTTCGCTGCTAGGCGGAAACCAAGCAGAAAACGAAGATAATTTCGTAATCAATAAAGGAATGGCCCACGCGGCCCAGGCGCCTAACACAAAGCCAGAGGACAGCAGGGGAGAAAATACAGAAAACCGGGTATGGAATATTGCAATCGATAAACTTGTTCCCGGGGTTTACCAGCCGCGAAAGAACTTCGAAAAAGAAGCATTAACTGAATTAGCAAATTCTATCAAAGAAAACGGAATCATTCAGCCCATTACGGTTCGCAAAAGAAAAGAAGGCGGATTTGAAATTTTGGCCGGAGAAAGAAGATGGAGGGCGGCACAAGCCGTAGGTCTTCACGAAGTGCCAGCGATAATAAAGACCTATTCTGACAGAGAGGCCTTGCAGGTCGCGCTTATCGAAAATATTCAACGCGAAGATTTAGACCCCATCGAGGAGGCAGAAAGCTATTTGCGACTAATCGAAGAATTTTCGCTCTCGCAAAATGAAGCCGCAGAAAAAGTTGGAAAAGAAAGATCGTCGGTAGCTAACGCCCTTCGCCTTTTGGGACTACCGGC
>JAYVIY010000397.1:0-2642 GCA_043769795.1 Pseudobdellovibrio sp.
ACAAATCTTTGAATCTAAAAAGTCAATTTACTTTTCCTGATAGATTTGATGTGATTTTTTGCAGAAATGTACTGATCTATCAGAATATTCAACGCAAAATCGAAATTTTGGATCGAGTGACCTCATGCCTTTGCCCTGGCGGACTTTTAATTGTGGGGTCTGGTGAAAGCGTTGTAGGGCTTTCTTCGGAATATGAACACGTTCATATTGATGGTGCAATTTTCTATAGAAAAAAACAAATGCGATTAAACGCAGCTTAGCGGGGTAGTATGTTTAAGAAAGAAACTCGGATTTTAATTTTGGATGATATGGCCACGGTCAGACGAGTTGTTATGAAAACACTCAAGGAGCTCGGATTTACCGATATTCAAGTGGGCGTCGACGGTAGAGAAGGTTGGGACATACTCAAGAATTCTGCGGATAGACCTGTTGAGTTGATTATTTCAGACTGGAATATGCCGAATTGCAGTGGGCTTGAGCTGCTTAAAAAGGTTCGAGCTGATGCTCAATATGGCAAGACGCCTTTTGTTCTGCTAACGGCTGAGTGCGAAGCCGCACAGGTGTCGGAGGCGCTAAGTATGGGGGTATCAAATTACATTATTAAACCCTTTACATCTGAAATGATCCGCACCAGACTTGAACAAACATTCAAGAAAATTTCGGCGGCCTAAATTATGATTTTAAAAAAAATAGTATCACATGATATCTGTATTTATTCACTGGAAGCGAACGTTAATCTGGCGGCCGGTAAAGCCATTGCCGAATTGGTCACGCAAGATAGCACTGATATTCCGCATGTTAGAAAATTTGCTTTTGACTGCGGTAATAAATTCACCATCGAAACCAGTGCATTCAGATGTCTTACAAAGCTTGCTCTGCAGTTGAAGCTTGCTCAAAAATCGATTTTCATTTTGCATCCCAGTAAAGAACTGGCCTCTTTCGTTCGCGAGATGGGTTTGGTGACGTTAATGAAACCAATGAACTCTATCGCTGAACTCGGGGCCGAAGTTGTTGCGATGGCGCCCACAAAAAGCTACACCTTGGACGATAATTTTACAAAGCCGTTTATCCAATCAACGGTGGCCACCTTTAAAGTTCAATTTAATTTAGACTGCGAGATTTTGCAAATCACTCCGCCGAGTAAGATAAACCCTGAAATTAAAGTCGATATTGCAGGTATTATTGGTTGGGTCAGTAAGGCTTTTCAGGGATCGATTACAATTTGTTTTCCGAAAAAAGTTTTTCTCAGTGCAATGACCATTATGATGGGAGAAGAATGTACTGAAATTAACGAAGAGCTTGAGCAAGGTGCCGCCGAACTTGTAAATATTATTTTCGGACACGCAAAAAAATCGCTCAACGAGCAGGGACATACCATCGAAACGGCACTTCCCAATGTTATTCGGGGTCAGGGAATTGATGTACGTCCGGCATCGGCAAAGGAAAGTGTGTTGGTTGAGTTTAAATCGGCGATTGGTTCGTTTTATATTCAGATCAGCATAAATTAGTTGTAAGAGCTCAAAAAATCCACGATCTGGCCTGCATTTGACTTCGCATCTCCGTCAAAGCGGGCTTTGAGAAACCCACCGAATTTTGCCTGAGCCCCAGGGTCTGTAGAAACTCTTTAAAATTCGAACACAGGGTGCCCGGGCAAAGATTATAGAGAACCCCATAGCCGTCGACTGTTGTAGTCGACCACTCCGTATAATTAAGCCACGAGACGACCGGAATGTGGTCGGCATAAGTATCCCAGGCAATAAAAAAATTGGCGACAAATTGGCGCTGCAATTCTTCACTGCTGCTCAGATTTGAACCTGATGAAAATCCGATCTCCTGAAAATAAATTGGCTTGCTATTATAGGCTGAAACCAGCGCGGCGATATCTGAACTGACCACCGTCGGTGATTTCATTGTGAAGTCGGCATTGAGCGGATAGTAAGTTACACTGACAATATCCGCAGTAGCCATTAGATTTTGAACTAAAACCTTCTGAGCCGGATTAATCGCTCCATTCAGCGTAACCGTAGTGCTGACCAATAGCCCTGGCCTCAGCGAGCGCGCGTGTGTTGCCACATCGTCAAAGAAGATCTTATACTTTCCCCAGGCGCTGGCATCGGTGCCTAGATAAATATCCACTTCATTGCCGATTTGCAAAGACACCAATCGAGTGTTAGTCAAATGAGCCATCATTTGAGTGAGCATGGTTTTAAAGGCCGTGCGCAATGCGGGATCGTCGAAATCAACCGAGCTAAAATCGCTAGGAACAAATTTATTGCCCGTATCAATGGTGCCGATGGTGAGCATTACCGGCATATTTGAAGTGGGATAAAACGCATTGGCTGTATCTAAAATTGAAAAATTAAAAGCAGCACCGGCCGCATCGGTTACAAAAGGTGTGACTGGTAGGCTAGTGGGTATAAAAGCTCCGGGGCCCCAAATTTGATGCATATTTGTATGGTTGAATCGGTCGGCTAAGACATGATTATAGGTTGATAAAAAACTCTCGCCCTGGGCCTGGGTGATGTGGATGCCTAGTTTTCGCTGACCCTGAATAAGAGGCGTCGATGTAACGCCTGACTCTTGGGTTTGCACGGGAGAGCAATTTTGAAAAAATAGAAAGACTGAAAGTGAAAGACAAAACA
>JAYVIY010000398.1:0-7179 GCA_043769795.1 Pseudobdellovibrio sp.
ATGCCAAACAAGCAGCCGAACTTAAATTCCGTAAACTTGAAAATGAAAATCTGAAGGCTCAGGTTTCGGCACTAAGTGCCCAAATGAATCCGCATCTGCTTTTCAATGCCTTGAATACAATTGCCTCCACAATTGAAACTGACCCTTTGGCTGCCGAAGAAATGATCGTTCAGCTTTCGGAGCTTTACCGGGGAATTCTCAAGTCGGCCAAAGGCGAAACACACTCGCTCGAAAATGAAATTGCTCTGTGCAAAGCTTATCTTGAAATTGAACAAAAGCGTTTTGGTTCACGGGTTGAGTACAAAATTGAAATCAAGGATATCGATACGACGCGGGTTAAGCTTCCGGTGCTGTTAATTCAGCCTTTAGTTGAAAATGCCGTAAAACATGGATTAGCTCCGCTTAAGGCCGGCGGCAAAATTTGTATAGAAATTACGAAGAGTCAGACCCATATGAGTTTTCGGGTCATCGATAACGGCGCGGGACCGACTCCGAATAAAATATCTACTGGTACCGGGACAGGGCTTTACAATTGCGAATCTAGAATACGTCTGCGCTATGGAGCCGCTTCGCAGTTCAGTTTTACCCGAAGCGAAGATTCTCAGACAATTGTAGCCTTTGACCTTCCACTGGCCGAGTTAAGTTATGATTAGAGCCATTATTGTTGATGACGAACTTCCGGCACTAACCCGCATGAAAAGCCTTCTTGCTGCCTATTCTGATCTGGATATTGTCGGTGAGGCTCATGACGGACTTGAAGCTCTTTCGTTGATTGCTGAGAAAAAACCCGATGTGGTTTTTCTGGATATTGATATGCCAGAGCTCAGTGGACTGGAAGTGGCGCAGACTCTCGGAGTAAGAGGTCCGCTGCTGATTTTTACAACGGCGCATGATGAATTTGCACTGAAAGCTTTTGAATCTAATGCGATCGATTACCTGGTGAAACCGATTAATAAACTACGCCTTGAGTTGACCATCGAAAAATTACAGCAATCACTTTTAAGACCCGGCACCCAGAATGTCGATGCCATTCGGATACTGGCCGGCAAACCGGTTAGGCTTGCCGTAAAAGTCGGAATTAAATATGAAGTCTTTGATCCAGCTTTGATTTCTGCAGCAATTGCTGAAGATCACTATACATCATTGATCATCGAAGGCAGGAAGCTGCTTGCAGATGATTCACTGGAATCAATTTTTTCGCGTCTTGATCCGGAGTTGTTTGTCAGGGTTCATCGGGGCGCTGTGATCAATATCAAATTTGTTAAAGAACTGAAACGAGAAGGAGATCGAAAATTCACAGTCCTATTGAATGACAAACTTCAAACGCAAATCCCCGTCAGTCGGGAGCGCCTTGCTTTGCTTAAAAAATTTCTGGGAATAGACTAGTTCAAACCTCGCTTGGCGCCTTGGCTTTAATTTCAAGGGCATGCAACCCGGAACTGAATTCAGTTTTTAAAAGATCCATCACCATGCGCTGTCGGTCAATACGCGACTTTCCTTCGAAAAAAAAACTCACGATATTTAGTTTGTAGTGGGTTTCCCCGGTAAATCCTGCAGAGCCCAGATGTTCAACATGACTTGCATGTTTCTGACTTTCATTTTTGAGATCAAGCACTGTGGGCTTAAGCTCCTGCATAATATTCAGAATTCTTTCGTCGCGTGACATTTCAGTTACTTCTGAATTTTATTTTTTAGATTTTCAACTTGGGCCTTTGCTATTTCGAAGCCCATTTTCGCAATCGAAAAAACACCTTTTTCCTCAAGTTTTTTTTCAACGTCTTTGGCTTTTTTCAAAGCCTGAGAGGCTACAATTTCTGCAACAGGGTGTCCGATGCCCAGGTCGGTAAAGTCGCCTTCGTTTTTCCAGTCGGTGGCCACTTTTTCGGCCACATCAAAGGCCTTTGGGGCTTTGGCTCTTATTAGCTCACTATAAGGAAACTCAATTGTAACTTTTTCTTTGGACTTGGCCTCAGAATCATTATTATTTTCGTCATTGTTTTCATTGTCTTGAATCATTTCAACCTCTATGCGATATATTCTAGCATGATAAAAATTCTAGAGGAAAATAAATTTTTTATAGTTTTGCAAAAACCTGAAGGATACAGCGTTCACAACCAAAGCCCGTCTGTTGTCGAGTATCTGAAAAAAGCCAGTAAGGCGGTTCATTTCGTTAATCGACTCGACCAAGAGACTTCGGGTTTAATGATCGTGGCAAAAGCCCCTGAAAATCATGAACTTCTGGCTGAATCCCTTGAAAACGGGCAAAAATTTTATCGGGCGCTCTTGCGCGGAAGCTGGGACAAACCAGAAAAAGATTTACTTTGGTCATGGCCGATAACTGACAAGGCCGAAGGACGACAAAATCCCAAAGGAATCAGCGCCGACCGGCAAGAAGCCCAAACAAAAGTTCAGGTTTTAAGAAGCAATAAGTTCTTTACCGAAGTGGCTATCGAATTGCTCACCGGGCGCCAGCACCAGATCCGAAAGCATGCGGCCATAGCCAAACATGCCATTGTCGGAGACTCACGATACAGCGATAAAAAATATAACGAAAATATTGCTAAATTATATGGTTCAAAGCGAATGCAATTGCATGCTGAAAAACTTGTTTTTGAGTTTGAAAACAAGTCTTACACGTATGAGGCTAAAATTTCTTACAATGACTTTTTTAAAGAAATAGAACCCAAGGCCTAAACGTTTTTATCCCCGAGTTTTTTCAGAAAATTTGTAACCAAGCTGTCGCGGGCTTCGCCTGATACGGGCCTCGCGCCATGCTCATAAAAATCATATAGATTCTTAGCACAATCTGACAGAAATCGTGATGCAAAAACGGGTTTAATCAAACCCATTTTTTTGCGTTGACGACAATAGGTCAAAATCAGTTTTTGCTGCGCTCTGGTTATTCCCACGTAAAAAAGTCGGCGCTCTTCGTCAATATCACCGCCCAAGCGTTTATGCGGCAGCAAATCTTCTTCAATTCCGACTAAGATTACAATCGGAAATTCGAGCCCCTTCGAGGCATGAATGGTCATTAATTGAACTTGATTCTTTTCAGTGTCTTCATTGGTATCATCACGCAACATCATGGCGTCAATGAAGTCTTTAAGCACGGCCACCGTGGGCTGACGTTTGTTAACGAATGATTCGATTATTCGCCCGACAATTTCAACCACTTGCCATTTTTTCTCAAAGACATTTCCCTCGGGTGACTGCTGCGATAAATAATCGCGGTAGCCGCACTCACGCACTAAGAAAACAAAACGCTCAGAAATTGTAAGACCTGCGGTTTCATCTTCTAACAAACGCTGCGGAAAAACCCACAACCACTTCAGCATTTCATCTATAGCTTCGCCGGTTTTCACCGGCAAGCCCGCTTCAGCCCATTTCTGGCAGGCCGTCTGAAAATCACAATTATTTTTTTCTGCAAATTCAGTGAGTTTATCGAGCGTGGTTTCGCCAATTCCCCGCGGCGGGGTATTGATGATTCGCCTCAGGCTGACTTCGTCCGGCCATATTGACTGCTTGAGATAAGCCAGCCAATCTTTGGCTTCTTTACGGTCAAAAATTGAAATTCCGCCTGATATAGCATAAGGAATCTGAGCCCGTCTGAAGGCCGACTCGATGAACCCGCCCTGGGTGTTCGAGCGATACAAAATCGCGAGGTCAGCAAACTGAAAATTCTGAGTTCTGAAATTCTGAATTTCACGAACTACAAAATCAGCCTCTTCATCTTCATTTTCAAGAACAAACACTTCTGGTTTGAGATTACTGTGATCAATTTTTGTCGACTTCAGAATTTTACCGTGCCGCTTGGCATTTTTCGCTATGACCGCATTACCTAGATCAAGAATAGTCGAAACACTGCGATAGTTTCTTTCGAGCTTCACCACTTCACACTTTATTTTTGTGTCTTCGAAACTGTGAGGAAAATTCAGAATGTTACTGATTTCTGCCCCCCTCCACCCGTAGATCGATTGATCGTCATCACCGACAACCGTTAAATTTTTATGTGAATCTGAAAGCGCGCTAATTAACTTCATCTGCTCAAGATTGGTGTCCTGAAATTCGTCCACCATGATCTGAGAAAAATGATTCTGTACCCCTTCGAGCACCTCGGGGTGCGCCTTAAAGAGCCGTAAAGGCTCAAGTAGCAAACCTTCAAAATCGGTCACACCCAAAGATTTCAGTCTCTTTTCATATTTTGGCGCGAGCACCTCAGCCAGCTCGTGGTACTCTTCAAGAATTCCTACCGGCGGCTTTTTCCCGGCCCGGATTAAATTAATTAAATTTGCGAGTTTATCTGCATCGAATTTTTCTTTAGTTGAGTTTTTAACTTCTTTGAGAAGTTCTTTGATCACCGAACTTGTGTCGTTCTGATCGAGCACCCCGAAACTGGCAGAAAGACCGATGCGTTTGTAGTTTTTGCGAAGAAGCTGTAACCCAAACGAGTGAAATGTTCCGGCCCAAAGGCCTTTGGCTTTGGTTCCGATTTTAAGCTGTACACGATGTTTAAGCTCTTTTGCGGCTTTATTCGTAAAAGTAAGTACGCAAATTTGCGAAGCCTGAGCGACTTTTTCTTCAATGAGCCTGCCCGTTCGCGAAACCAACACTGTTGTCTTACCTGAACCCGCCCCCGCAAGTATAAGCAACGGGCCGTGGTTATGAGCCACAGCCGCACACTGTTCGGGGTTTAAACCTTTATACCAATCCATTGAATTATTATTCGCTGGGATTTAATTAAGTTTTATTATGCATTAATGTCTTAAGTTCATCCTGAAACATGACGTCCATACGGTCGATCTGAACCGTCTTAACAAAACCCGGACCGAATTTGGGATGGTCAATTTTTTGGTCAATTACATACTTAGTACGAATGCTGAATGGTAAGCCAGCTTCAGTTCCACGATTCATCATCAGTTGATTATATTCATCTGCATGCGACGTACGACGTCCAACTTTTTTCTTCAAGCCTGCGCTGACAGGAGCTTTTCTTGCTGTACCGGCCTTCGGAAGAGAATAAGTTTTTTTGCTATGGCAGACTTCGCATTCAATTTTAGCTGAAGTCGGAGTTTTATGGCTGTGCACTTTATGGTAACGATCGGCATTACATTTTTTGCAGAACGTGAAAAACGATTTGGCGACCGGCGGTAATGATATATCTGACATAACTATCCTTGTTTGAGTTTGTAAATTGTTAAGGGATCACTTAAACCTTTTTGCGCAATCTCACCCGCGCTCAGATAAAAGGGGCCTTCGTTATTTTGTATTTTATATTGAGTTTTAATCATCGAATCTTCACTGTCAGGCTCGATGAACTGGTCGGTCGGACCATAGTTTTCTAAAAATGCCAGATCGGCTTCGCGAGTAAAGAATTTTTCCCAGCAATCAGTGTTCACTTCGCAGCGATAAGTCATCGTTTTAGCATGAGTATGTAGTGGTGCATACGAACCGATCATTTCTAGGTGTCCATAATGCGAGTGCAGTTTGAGCGAAGGGCTACCCCATTGGGTCATGCCCGAGCACTGATTGACATTCGCATACCAGAGAGCAAAGGCCTTTGATAAAAAACCAAGCCCGTAAAATTGCTCGGCTTTCGGAAGCAGAGAATTTACCGAGCAAAGATCGTAGGCCACCCATTCTCCTTTATGCATAGTCGGTGTAATAATAAACAAAGACAACGGACACCATTCATTTTCATCTGAATAGTTTAACATTTCTAAAATCTTTTTTGGCATTTTTTTCGTTAAACCAGCAAAACCGGCAACAAAACCCGGCATCACGGCACAGTCATAGAAAACCCATCGCGGAATAGCTAGATCCTGTTTTCCGAATGACTTCCATTCGATTTGATAAATGGCCTCCGCAAATGGAAGCTCTTTTAGATGCAGTGGGTCCTTTAAAATCGGATCAAACTGAAACCAATCTAATTTATGTCGCGTCCCCGGCTGCACAATTTTATTTTCGGGCCTGACAAAAACGTAAGGACGTATATCGCCCGTATGCATCCATTCTGACTTTTGTAAAAGTGGATTGATCGCAGCCCGCATTATCCAAGAGGTCCGATCATGGTCTCAGGTCTGACAACTTCGTCAAACTTTTCAGCGCTGATCAAGCCGGACTTAATAGCTTCTTCTTTTAAAGTCGTGCCATTCTTGTGCGCGGTTTTAGCAATTTTTGCTGAGTTATCATACCCGATGTAAGGATTGAGCGCCGTCACCAGCATCAGTGAATTATCCAGATGCTTTTTGATTTGCTTGGTGTTGGCCGTGATTCCGTTAACGCAGTGATCAGTAAAACTTTCGCAGGCGTCAGCTATTAAGCGGATTGAGTTCAAACAATTAAAAACAATCAATGGCTTAAAAACATTGAGTTCGAAATGTCCGCTCGCTCCACCGATATTGACAGCCACATCGTTACCCAGCACCTGGGCACAGATCATCGTCATCGCTTCACTTTGAGTAGGATTGACTTTTCCCGGCATAATTGATGAACCCGGTTCATTTTCTGGCAAGTTGAGTTCGCTGAATCCGCAACGTGGGCCGCTGCCAAGCAGTCTTATGTCGTTAGCGATTTTCATTAAAGACACAGCTATCGTTTTAAGGGCCCCATGCACTTCGACGAGAGCATCGTGAGAGGCCAGGGCTTCAAATTTATTCGGAGCTGTAACAAAGGGTATTTTTGTTTCTGCTGCAATGGCAGCCGCCGCTTTGACGGCAAAGTCTTTATGTGTATTTAACCCGGTGCCCACAGCCGTTCCACCCAGCGCCAGTTCGTGCAGGTGAGGTAAAACATTTCGCACCCGCTGAATCGAATTAGTCATTTGCGTGGTGTATCCTGAAAATTCCTGACCTAGTGTCAGCGGGGTTGCATCCATTAAGTGAGTTCGTCCGATTTTGACGATGCTTTTAAATTCCTGTGATTTAGTTTCAAGCGACTTTTGCAATTTTTCAAGCATCGGAATCAATCGGCTGTGAATTCGCTCGGCCACCGCAATATGCATAGCTGTCGGAAAAGTGTCATTCGAACTCTGGCCCTTGTTCACATCATCGTTGGGATGAATTTCTTTATTCGGAAGCAATAACTTCTGCATGGTCATTGCTCGATTTGCTATAACTTCATTGGCATTCATATTCGTTTGCGTACCCGAACCGGTTTGCCAAACCACCAACGGAAAATTTT
>JAYVIY010000399.1:0-2636 GCA_043769795.1 Pseudobdellovibrio sp.
GGATCTTCGAGATCAAGTTTTTGTGCAAAAGACAAATCATTTTTAAAATCAAGCGTCATTGTTTCAATCCTTGAACTTCAATACCCACTGGAGGAAGGCCTTTAACTTCGAGTGTTACCTTCATACCTCCACTTAGCGAAACAGCCGCCGTCGCCGCCCCAGCCAAAACCACAGTGCCTCTGGTTAATTTTCGCTTGCGTTGACTTAGAAGTCGACAAAGTTCAACAATCGAAACTGCGGGATCGCCTGAAATTTCGCTAGATAGGGCCTCGTGCGCGAGCTCGCCATTCACAAACATTTTCATCGAAAGACTTCGTAAATCAAGACTTCTGAAATTCTCGTACCAGGAGCCAAGAATAAAATGTGACGAAGACGAGTTATCTGCAATAACGTCTTCCATTGAGAAATATTTAAACTGCTCGTAGCGAGAGTCAAGTATTTCAAGGCACGCACAAACTGCTGATGTAGCCTCGAGGACCTGTTCGACAGTAACAATACCTTCTAGATCCTGCTTCAGCAAAAAAGCAATTTCAGGCTCGATTTTAGGATGTATAAGCTGAGATATATTAAGTTTTTCATCAGCACGGATCTGCATTTTGTCGGTCAGTTCACCATAAAGCGGTGAATCAAGATTCATTTGTTTTCGTTTGCCTTCTGAAGTTAGACCCATCTTAAGCCCGATTTTTCTCTCTCCGGCCTTCTCACGGAAAAGTATTCCCGATTCTTGAATGCTATAGGCATCGCTGCGCTCGAGGCTTATCCCTTGTTTGCTCAGTTGTGTTACCGGGCGGGTATTCATTCGGGCGTCGGTTAATAGGCTTGCGATCTGATCGTGATTAACGCCGGGATTGCTCAATGTTTTCAAGATATTCCGCCTCTTGTATAGACTTTAAGTTTGGCATCATTTATAACCTAAATATTGTGAATTTGGAAAATAAAATATTATACGATATTTCTCCGCTCATCAGTGCAAAGAGTGCCGTTTTTCCGGGAGATACTCCGTTTCAGCAGGAGTTTCTTTTAAAAATAAGCAGCGGAAGCCATTTGGACTTATCTACGATCAAAACAACTGTTCATATCGGAGCTCACACAGATGCACCCAATCATTACAGCGCAACTGGCGAGTCCATCGAGAAAAGGGATTTAAGCTTTTACCTTGGTCCGGCGCAGGTCATTGAAGTGAATTGCCCCCGCGGAAGCCGAATTTTGCCTCAGCATCTGACTCAGGATATCAAGGCCACCCGAATTCTATTTAAAACAGGGTCGTTTCCGGATGTAAATCAGTGGAATAATGATTTTGTTGCCCTATCTCAAGAACTGATTGAATTTCTGGCAGCACAGAAGGTCGTCTTGGTAGGTATTGATACGCCTTCGGTTGATCTTGCAGATGATCAACTGCTGGAAAGCCACAAGACCATTTTTCGGTTTAATATGGCTATTTTAGAAGGAATTGTACTACAGGAAGTAGAATCAGGATTGTATGATTTGATTTGTTTGCCTTTAAAAATTGAAGGTGCCGACGCATCCCCGGTGAGAGCAATTTTATTAAAGTAGTTAGTGTGCTTGAGCTGTAAAAAATATTTTAGGAGACTATGCAAAAGATTTTAAATTTTATAAATGGAAAACTTATTGAGCCTACCGAGGGTCACTTCACTGAAAATATTAATCCCTCTCGCGGAATTCCATACAGCCTCATGCCAGCTTCAACAGCGCCTGATGTTCAACTGGCAATCGACGCCGCTAAGAAAGCCCTTCCAAGATGGTTTGGTTTGACGGCAGAACAGCGAGGTCATTATCTTCGCAAGCTAGCCGATGGGATTACAAAAAAAATAGATCTTTTTGTTCAGGCAGAAAGTGTTGATAATGGTAAGCCCATCAGTGTTTCAAGAGCCGTTGATATTCCTCGAAGTGCACGTAATTTCGAATTCTTTGCAGATGCGATCAGCCAATTTCACGGAGAATCTTTCAAAAGCACGAAAAATGTTTTTAACTATACCGATTATTCACCCCTAGGAGTTGTGGCCTGCATATCTCCGTGGAATTTGCCACTCTATCTTTTAACATGGAAGATTGCTCCGGCTTTGGCCGCGGGTAATACAGTGGTGGCAAAACCTTCAGAATTAACTCCGATGACCGCCTTTCTTTTATGTCAAGTGGCCGAAGAAATAGGTCTACCGAATGGGGTCCTAAATATGGTTCATGGAACCGGAGCATCGGTCGGAGATTTCCTGGTCAGACATAATGACATTAAGGCGGTTTCGTTCACGGGAAGCACGGTTACCGGCCAAACGATCGCTAAAGCAACGGCAACTCAGTTTAAAAAGCTTTCGCTAGAAATGGGCGGAAAAAATCCGAATATTATTTTTGCTGATTGTGATTTCGATAAAGCAGTTCGCACTTCTGTCGTTTCTTCTTTTTCTAATCAGGGGGAAATCTGTCTCTGTGGTTCGCGTATTTTTATTGAGCGACCTCTTTACGAAAAATTCAAGATCGCCTTCGTCGAACAAACTAAAAAATTAACAATAGGAAATCCGCTCGATGAATCTACAAAAGTCGGAGCCATTGTCTCCAAAGTGCATTTCGAAAAAATACTTTCATACATAAAACTCGCGGGAGAAGAAGGAGGAAAAATTCTT
>JAYVIY010000400.1:0-7143 GCA_043769795.1 Pseudobdellovibrio sp.
AGCTACTCTTCTTCCTTTTAAAAGCGGAAATGGCGTTAACATTTTAGGAATAATTATATTTGATTCGCCCAATTGAATATTTGGATTTAATACATTGAAATTGGCCTGCGGTGGCACCATTTTATGCTTTAAAGAAAGTACGGCTCTAATTAACCCAGCAACTCCTGCTGCACCTTCCATGTGGCCGAAATTTCCTTTTGCAGAACCTAAAACAAGAGTATCACTCGGAGTTCGTCCTGTTGCGAAAACATTCGAAGCCGCATTGATCTCAATCGGGTCTCCTAACAATGTTGCCGTTGCATGGGCTTCAAGGTAACCCACCTGCGAAGGCTCAACGCCTGCAGCTCGTAAGGTATCGGCAATTAAAACTTCTTGTGCTAACCCATTTGGGGCCGTCGGACTTGAAGCCCGGCCACCGTGACCGGCGGCTGTGCCACGCACAACACCAATAATTTGATCGCGATTAGCGATGGCATCAGCATATCTTTTCAAAACAATCATGCCGCAGCCTTCGGCACGAACATAACCGTCAGCCCGTTTATCGAATGAATACGATTGTCCGGAAGCCGATAAAACTCCGAGTTTAGAAATCCAGCTGTATCCCGTTGGCGAAAGCAGTGCGTTCACGCCACCAGCAATTGCAATATTGCACTCGCCCGACTTTAAAGCTTGGCAAGCTAAGTGAATTGCAACCAATGAACTGGAACAGGCCGTATTTGTGTGTACAGTCGGCCCGAAAGAACCAAGATAATAAGCAAGGCGACCCGCCAGCGTATCAGCTGAAGCAAGACTTCCGTTATACATTTCAAGATCATCTGCATCTTGTGACCCGCGTACAATTTCAATGTAGTCAGCCAACATAGAGCCGACATATATTCCCGCTTTGCTTTCGAATAGACCGCCCGGCGCTTGCCCTGCGTTTTCGAGTGCGTCCCAAGTCACTTCCATTAACATGCGCAGCTGAGGATCCATTCCTTTTGCAGCCGCTTCAGAAATTTCGAAAAATCCGGCATCGAAACTTTTAATATCGATTCCAGTTAAAAAACCGCCGGTTCGAGCATAACTTTTGCCGGGTTGTTCTTTGTCTTCACTATAATGTTCATTGATATCCCAACGATCAATCGGAATTTCAGATATGGCACTTGTTCCCTTGACCAAATAATCCCAGTATTCATCGACGCTATTACTTCCACCCGGAAACCGACATCCCATGCCCACGATGGCAATTGAATTTTCTAAATCATTCGGAACCGAAGTTACTTGAGGTGCTAAAATTGGTGCGGCAACTCGAGCTGCAGCCACGGGCGCCACCGCTGGTGCCGGTGTTATCGGAGCAGCTACCGGAACGATTGGTGTTATCGGAGGAGCCACTGTAACGACGGGTTTTACCGGTTCTGCCTGAGCAGGAACAATAGCTACCGCAGTTGCCAGTTTATTAAATATAAATTCTGTGAATGTGTGTAGATTCGGATAATTGTAAATAACTGTCGGTGAAATAGAAAAGCCCGTTGCAATTTTAGCCATTTCACTTTTTATTTGGCTGATATACTCGACCGAAAGAAGCGAATCCATCCCCATATTTGAAAACGACTTTTTAGAATCCATTTCATAATTGTCATCTAAGGCTATAACCCGTCTTAATGTCTTTTCGCAAATTTCACGAACCTTCGATTTTTCAATGCTCGGCTTGACCGGAGCAGGTTTAACCAATGGAACTTCAGCCGCTGCTGAAGCCACAGCCTGAGTCGGTGCAGCAACTATTGTAGCGACTTGAGGGCTTTCGACCTTCAAACCGGTGTTGAATTCATGGTAGTAGGTATTTGAAGTTTCATTTTCGCGGGCTGCAAAAAACTTGTTCCAATCTAAATCAAAAATAGCGATGTCGGCATGCCGAAACTCATCACTAAGAACTTGCTTTAAAGCAAGTTTGGCGTTGATTGGTGCTAAAAATCCAAAGCCAGAGTCATTTAAATTTTGCGCTTCATTCTGAGTAAGGCTTGAAGCCATTCCAACCTGCGACCACGGACCCCAAGCTACGCTCGTAGCGGCTTGGCCTATATTTTTTCTAACAATAGCCAACTGATCTAAGAAAGCGTTGGCCGCTGAGTAATTAGCTTGGCCATGATTTCCGAAAAGAGGAGAAATTGACGAAAATAGAATAAATTGTTCAACCGGTTTCACAAGTTTTAGAGACTCAAGATGAAGATTCCATGCACCCAATACCTTGGGTTTGAAAACCTCCACGTAACTTTCCCAAGTTTGATTTTTTAAAAATGCATCTTGCAATTTTCCCGCGGTATGCACAATCACTTTAACTGCCGGTAAATTTAATTCTGTGATCTTTGAGAAAATTTCACTCACTTGAGCCTGCACGGAAACATCGCCGCGTAGGTACGTTAAGCGCGTTCCTTTTGCGGCGAATTCCGCAACTTGATTTTGAAATTCTTGAGGAGGCTCACTGCGACCCACCAGTACGATTGAAGAAATTCCTTGTTCAGCGTACTCTTGCGCAACAACAAATCCTAAGCCGCCAAGCCCGCCTGTAATCAGACAGGTTGCCTCGGTAAGATTTGTTTTGTTGGTCGACGTCTCTAAAACTTGTCGTTTAAGACGTAAAACATGGCGTTGTCCGCCTGAATAATTAATGTCTTCTTTACTTTCAGACAAAATTTCAGTTACGAGGTATTTTGCAAGCTGATCTTTTGCAGCAATAGCCGTATTTAGGTTGATAAAACGACAACTTCGATTTGGCCACTCGCTTCTAAAGGTCTTCGCTAAAGCCAAGATTCCACTTTGCGAAAGAGTCGCTGTATAAACGTCTTCGATACTGGCACCATTTTGGTTTACCAAAATCAAATCCGATTTTTCGAAATATTCATCTTGGGTCAGGCTTTGAATGACGTGCAAATTTCTTCCATAACTAAGATAGAATTGATGAGATATTTCTGATTCTGACAAATTTTGAGTTATTTCAACTGCATCCAGACTCAATAGAGAAACAACCTTATTGAAATACTTCTTAGGGTATTTTGAAGTAATTAAGTTAATTGATTTTAATACATCTTCTTTTTGTGCAAGTTGAACTTTAACAACTTCGATTTTTCTATTACTTAAGGCGCTTATAAATGGCGCAGAGAACGCCGACTCGCCACAAATTAAAAGCCAAACCTGGTTCTCACTCAGTGTCTGGCTTTTTATCGATTCGGCTTCTACAAATTGTTGCAGTTGCCAATTTTCTTTATAGATCCAAGTTGCAATATTTTCTGAAGCAAGGGTATTAGACGCATGACCAATGAGTTGGGTTTCGGTAGTTTCAAAACCGGCATAACTCTTTGCGGAAAGAACAATTTCAGCTTGTTCAGTGAAGAGCTGAATATCCCAGACATTTTTGTCGAGGGTTTTAATATGGCAAATATAAGACGTGCTGTTTTTTGACTCTTTAAATTGAATTTCACTTATCGAGTGCGGAACAATAGCTAAGCTGGTTTTAAAATTTGTATTGGCATCAAGTTGACTTAGTAAACAGCTTTGAAAGACCGAATCAAGAACCATCGGGTTAATTTTCCATGAATGGTTTTCGTTATTCTGAACTTCAATTCGGCTGATGACTTCATTTTTATCATTTGATACCCAGGCTTCTTTTATACCTTGGAAGCCACCGCCGTAAGTTAAGCCTATCTTTCGAAACGCCGGATAAATTAATTCAGGCGCAGTTAGTTTTTGCATCTGATTCATTTTGAGCTGGAGAGATTGCAATCCGATTTTGTCAGATGATGTAACCTGTGCAACGCCAATAGTGCCACGACAATGTTTAACCCAAGCTGAAGCCAAGGTAAGCCCTTGCTTACGACTGAATATTTCTACAGTTTGAACAGAATTTTTTAAATCGACCACCAGCTGCACTTCAACAATTTCATTTTTTTCAACAATCAGCGGTGCTATGAAGTGAACATCATTCAGACAGTGTGATTCTGTTTTACTTGCCTGCGAAATGCAAAACGCGGCTAAATCGACGAATTGAGCTCCTGGTACGATCATTTTTCCAAAAACGACATGACTGGAAAGAAGCGCTGAATGAGCTGCTCCTAAGATACCGGTGAACACGGTTTTCCCGTCGAATAATTCAACGGATTTTTTCAAAATTGGATGATTCAGCTGACTTTGCGGTTCAGTCTTTTCAGGTATCCCAGCACTGGCTTGTAACTTAGAGGCCTCAATCCAATATTTTTTGCGTTGAAATGGATAGGTCGGCAAAGAGAGTCTTTGCCGCTTTGGCATACTGCTTTCGTAGTTGAGCCAATTAATTTCGCAGCCTCTTGAGTAAAAATCTCCCAAATCGGTCAGAACAGCAGACCAGCTCAAGATTTTAGCAAGCTTCGTTGCTGCTGTTTGATTTTTATTTTCAATCGAGTCAGTTTCATTTGAAAGTATTGGATATCTTGCAGTTTCATACTTTAACGAATTAACGATCTGATCTAGTTTTGGTGAAGAAACAAGCTTTGCTTTTACAAGTTTAAAAGCATTTTCTAAACTGATTGCCCCAGCAAATGAGTTTGCAAAAACAAGTCCGTTTACGTCTCCAGATAGTGCCGCGGGCACTATTCCGAAACTTTCAAACATTTTAGCCACTGAATACTGAATAGCAAACGACTCGAGTATTCCGAGGGCTTTTTCACCTGCCAAAAGCAGTGAATTTAAAAGATTAGATTCTCCGCCGAGAAGCGATTTCAGAATTTCGTCACACTTATTTAGTTCCTGACGAAATATGTCCTGAGTTTGGTATAAATTTAAAAGCGCAGGCGTAGCTTTTGCCGCCGAGAATTCTGCAAATGCAAAGACCACATCGCTGCTTTGGCTTTCATTTTCGGTCTTGGTCGAATTTGAAGCTGGGTTTTCTTTACTTTTTAGCCAGTCTTGAATTTTAATCTGTAAATCGGCAGTCGAGGTGCCTACCAGAGCTAAGCGTTTGTCAAAATGATCCCGACCAATTGCGGTCGTAAAACACATATCTGCGATATTGTAGTCTTTGTGCTCTCTTAAATGCCGTTCGTAATTTCGAGCCACGTCCAGTAAGGCGTTTGTGGTTTTTCCGGATAGCACTAAAAGGTGCGCGTCACGGTCTTTGCTTTTTTCTCTTTCTACTTGCTCCGGTGCCTCTTCTAAAACGAAAAAGGCATTGGTACCACCGATGCCAAGACCATTAATGGCAGCTCGCCTCGGCTGATCTTTTCTATTCCATTCGGTTAATTGTAAATTGACGAAAAACGGAGTCTTCTGAAAATCAATTTTCGGGTTAGGTGTCTTAAAATTAATTGTTGGCGGAATTTTTTTATTATGTAGGCTTAAAACAACTTTAATTAAACTGGTTATGCCGGCCGCCACATCAAGATGGCCTAAATTTGTTTTAACTGAAGCAATAGCACAGTAAGAAGAGTTTTCAGTCCATCTTCGAAAAGTTTGTGTTAACGCGGAAATTTCAACTGGGTCGCCCATCGCAGTGCCCGTACCGTGGGCTTCAACGTACTGAATTGTAGCTGGATCCACATCGGCTAAAGTTAAAGCTTCTGTCATACAGCGAACTTGGCCGGTTGAGCTTGAGGCTGTGTAGCTCATTTTTGAGCCGCCATCGTTATTCAAAGCAGAACCTTTTATTACTGCATAAATTTGGTCGCCGTCCTGAATCGCGTCTTCGAGCCGCTTCACCATAACAAGTCCGGCGCCGCTTCCGAAAACAATTCCTGAGGCATCCGCATCAAATGCGCGGCAATGACCATCTTTTGAATAAATATCACCTTCTTGACGAAGGTATCCCGTCTGTTGCGGAATGCGAACACTAATACCACCAGCCATTGCCATATCACATTCACCTGATAGAACACTTTGGCAGGCCATATGAACAGCAACAAGAGACGTTGAACAAGCACTTTGAATTGCAACACTCGGACCGCGCAAATTGAGTTTATAGGAAACCCGAGTGGCTAAAAAATCTTTATCATTTCCTAAATGCTGAAAGTTTCCGGTCTTTCCTCGCATTTCGGGATGGGCATCTAAACACTGCAATAAATAACTTGTTACAACTCCACCTGATCCGGCAAACATTCCGATCGATCCAGAATACAATTGCGATGAATAGCCCGCGTTTTCCATTGTTGCCCAGGCGCACTCAAGTAGTATCCGCTGCTGAGGGTCCATAAATTCAGCTTCTCGTCGCGAATATCCAAAAAATTCAGCATCAAATAATTCGACGCCTTCTAAAGTTGGAGATGCCATTACATAGTTCGGGTCGTTCAAAAGTTCTTGCGAAACTCCTGCTGCAGCCAGTTCTTCTTTTGTAAAAAAACTTGTGGTTTCGCGACCATCGCAAAGATTTTTCCAGAACTCTTGAATATTTTTCGCACCTGGAAAACGCCCGGCAAGACCGACAATGGCAATATCAGACATACATTCACCTCACTAAATTAAGCTGTATTTATTTTATCAAAGTAGAAATGCATTTTCAACTGGACGAGACTTTAGAAACTCGTCGAAGAAAGTTTTATTTTTTTTAAGAGCTGCGTTTGATTTTTGAACTTGAAGTAAGTGCTAGGCCATCAGTGAATTCGAAGAGTCGAGGTACTGAATAATACGGCAGCTTTTGTTTACACTCTTTTAGTATTGAAATTCGAACTTCATCCACATTAAAGCCATCAGCAGCCACCACAGTGGCTTTGACTAAATTTCCGGAAATCGGGCTTTTAACTCCGGTCACGAGAACTTCAGCTACGCCTTGAATTTTTCGAATAATGGCCTCGACCGTACCGGGATTCACTTTAAATCCGCCGACATTAATCATTAAATCTTTTCGACCTAAAAAATAGACTCGACCTTCGTTCACTTCGACCAGGTCCCCGGTCGAAATCCACGACTCTGCATCGCCTTCAGCTAAATTCTTTTTTCCGAGGTAAGAAAGCATCGATCTTTCAGAAGGCTTCAACTGAATTTCACCTTCAAAGATTCGGATATCTTTATTATTAATTGTTGATAGTGAAAATCCGGCTTGTTCATCCTTCACTTCAATTCGTGAACCCATTTCCGTTGAAGCATAAATATGAATTATTTTTGCATTTGGAAATTTATTCTTCAGATCGTCAATCAAAGCCTGAT
>JAYVIY010000401.1:0-17201 GCA_043769795.1 Pseudobdellovibrio sp.
CCCTCAAGCTCGATCAAAGTTATTTTTTATATCGACGGCCCCGTCGGCACAGGGCAATTGGCCGGAGAAATTCAGGCCAACAAAGTTTCACCGGGTCCGACTTCCGGACACTTTTTTTCTTATCAGATTCCCGCTCGGTTCTTAGATGGCAAGGCTCATCAAATCTTTGCGTACGGTTACGAAGCTAAAGCCAGTCTTCAGGTCAAACCAGGTGCAGTTAATTTTTTGGGATACACTCCAAAGGCTGAAGCTATTTTTAATGTCCAAATAAAGTCTTTCGTTCAGAGCCGCTGCGTTTCCTGTCACAATTGGGATTACCTTGGGCTTTACTCCGGGCCCCTGCTGAACCCCACCCCGGCTAACGGCGGCACTTCGACAAATAATGTTTTCATCAGAAAAATGGCCGGTTTAACCGGTCATGCCGGTGGCGTTTTCTGTCCGGGAGGAGTAACCGATACTCTTTGTGCTGAAATACAAAAATGGTATAACGCCGAATTCAACTAACACTTAATAAACTGGCCCCTTTAATTGTGTACCGATCCTTTTAAATATCTAGAATCACACGTGTATTCCTAACGAATACGGCGCAGTTCTTGAAATAGTCATTTGTACTCCATCCTCAAAAGAATTTCTTTTTGAAATAGTCTGGTTTTCGGATGGTACTTCTGATTTGCGTACGCAAATCAGAAGTCAGTAACGAAAGACAAAACTCAATTTAAGATATTTTACCAAGAGGCGCTAGTTTAAAAAAAATGACTTTCTAAACTATCAACAATTAAAGGGACCAGTTTTAACACTTAAAGGCTAATTTCACTCTATATGGTCACATTGTCTAGTGCGTAAACATTGCAAGTGCTTCAGTTCTCATTAAATCAATTTTTACGTTGGTCCTATTGTAGCAATGGTTTCACTTGCCATTGAACTTTCGCTAAGGAGTCCACATGAAAAACAGAAAAATGTTCCTCTCTTTTACATTATGCGCCCTCACATTAATTCAGAGTCCGTTAGCACTTGCGGATAAAGAAGACCTCGGAAGATTACTAGGCATTGTTTTGGGAGCGGCAGCCGGTAACAAAGCCGGAAACGGAAATGTCGGAGCCACCATCGCAGGCGCTATCGTCGGCGGAGTCGTCTTAGGCGCTATCGGTCGCGAGCTCGACGAAAATGATCGCAATGAAATGCTCAGGGCCCGAGGAGATTGCCTCGAACGAAATGAGCAGACCGAGTGGCGCGGCAATGGCGGCAACGGTTCGATCGTTATTTTACAAGAAGGTTACCATGTTCGCAGTTCATCGATGATTTGCCGTTCGTATGAAAACACAATTTATCGGCATGGCCGACGTGAAACGACCAGAGGCTATGCCTGTCGTGACAATTACGGCCGCTGGAATGAAGTCAGCGAGACTGAAATTACTTATGCACGACACGAACATCGTCGCCGAGATGAACAGACAGACATGCCCGATTACAATCGCCCGGGCCAACTTCCGGTACATAACGGGATGACTCTGGGTTGCGTAATGAACAACGGCAGATTCGCTTCATTAATTGACGTAAGAAACAATATGCACTTTGCGAATTACTCGGACTATCAGGCCTGTCAATTTGCACTCAGTAATCAGCGAGGGGCTATGATTTGCATCGAAAGTCAAAACCTTCAATCATTTGCTATTGATGTTCGTACCCGACAATCTGTGGGCTATATGTATCGCAATTTACTCGAGTGTGTGCGTAATCTTCGCTAAGACCAGCTAACAGAATCAGTCCGGAGTATAAACCGAAACCGGCGTAGTGAACGTCGTTCGTACGATCTGGCTGATTCTGACTTCGTCAATACTTCCGGTTAAACTATAGGGTCCGTAGGCAGTATATCCAAGTCGAAGCAACCCGGCTGAACCCGCCAGTTTTGAAACTCCGGCCGTTCCAAGCACGGCCGAACCCTTCGATACTCCATTTAGATAGAAGCGAATTGTTCCTAAGTTCCAGGTGACGGCCACATAGGCAAAACCCGCCGAAGTTAAAGCTGTTACTTCAGCGGCACTTAATTGTAAAGATTTTTTCTCTGTGAAAGAAGTTCCGTTCGTACTTCCTAAGAAGTAAATATAGTACTTACCGGCGCCGCCACCAACCCGCTTGATTCCATACTCAAAACTTGCAGCTCCCGCAGTGTATTTTGAAATAATCGGCAAATAGGTTCCGCCTCCAGGTAATACCGGAATTCGAATTCGTGATTCTAAAGTTAAGTAGCTCGTAATCGTGCGCAGCGAGGGCGTATCAGGAGCCGTCATGTAGTTAGCCGTGTTTGTGAACGTACGACCTTCTGCAAAAACAGCCGTGGCATTATTTGTTGAGGTATTTACAGTTAAAACGTTATTCGTTGCCGGATCAGTATAATTACTTGAATCTTTTGTCGGATCTGCGGCATCTAAATGGTAGAGCGCAACCGCTTTAGCCGCCGTGTGTATCCAACTAAAATGCGCAGGGGTGCTCTCAATATTATTAGCGGCATCAATTCCTCTGATGTCCATGGTATGCACTTGATTCGCTAAATTCGTATACATCTTCGGCGATACGCAGGTCGTATAAGCACCGCTATCAAGACTGCATTCGAAAATGGTTCCAGTTTCTCCTGAAGCAAAAACAAATGTCGCTTGCGTTGAATAATTGGTTGCCGGTGGACTTGAACTGATCGTCGTATTGGGTTCAACAGTGTCTTTAGTCCAGCTTTGAGTGACAGACCCAGAATTAATTACGCCATTGGTTTGATAAAGTGAAAGTGCATAGGTTCCATCCGGTTTGAATATAGTAAAACTATAAGCTGAGCCCGCACAGATCATCGTTAAGCTGTTTGCCGGATCTAAAACTGCAGAAGCGGCTACGCCGCTGAGAATAACGGTCAAACCATCCTGACAAACTCCGGATAAAATTAAATTAACCGAGTTAGAAATAAAAGGGTTGGCGGCAGGAGTATCAATAGTAAGTAGAGCTAAGGCCGCCGAATTTTTAATCCATTGTTGAGCAACACTTGAAGACGTATTTGCGGCCAGATCCGTTTGAGTCAGAGTATAATTGTAGGTGGCATCGGCACCTTCCACTATTGAAAAACTATAACTGCCCGAAGTACAAACCTTAGTCTGCACATCGTCTCCGGTTAAATTAACCGTGGCATTTGTTTCGCAAGTTCCTGAAATTGTTAATGTACCACTCGTGGTCACCGGAGACACCGCCGGATTATTAATTACCGGCACTGATGGCGCCACCGTATCTAAAATCCAGACGAAATCGCGATTGGCCGAATCATTAAGACTGACCGGATCGGTCTGATAGACCGCTAAGGTGTAAGGGCCGTCCGCACCTTTGGCAATATTAATAGAATAAGTGTTTCCACCTCCGCAGACCTGACTGCCGAGCACCACTCCACCTTCGGATATACTGACAGTATCGCCTGAAACGCAGGCTCCAGCTACCGTGAGCGGCGACAGCTTCGTGTAATGTGGATTATCGGCAAAATTAGTAATTGTCGGAGTTCCCGGAATTGACGTATCACGCACCCATGTCAGTGTTTCAGTTGCCGAAATATTCAGTGCCGCATCCGTTTGCGTAATATTAAAGACATAAGATCCATCAACGGCCTTAGCTATCCCGGTAAAAATAAAAGAACCGCCGGAACAAGTTGTAGACGCTGTGTAGTCGCCGACAATAGATACTGTGGCTGCCGTCTCGCACGATCCCGAAATACTAATAGCTGAATCGCCGGAAATATATGGATTGGATAATGGACTTGAAATAATAACATTGGCCGGCGTCTGATTATCAAACATCCACGTTACTCTGACATTGGCCGAAGAGCCTACTGTATTTGCCTGACGAACATAGAGAGTATAATCACCGCTGGTGGTTTTAGAAATGGTAAATGAAAAAGCCGCTGAAGCGCAAACCACCGACTGAGTCGAATCTCCTGACAAATAAACTGTAGCGCCCGACTGACAAGTACCGGTAACCACAAGATCAATTTTAGTTATTGCGCTTAAAATAAAAGGGCTGGTAATCACCACGCTACCCGGCGCGGTGATTGTATTAGTAGGCACCGCTGCCGACGGCGCATAGCCGTCGGTTTTCCCGCAGGCCACCAGAAACAAGAATCCGGTAAAAAGTGTTAACAAGTTCAACATACTCATTAGTTGCTTATCGGAAAAATAATTTTTTAACTTTAATTTAGGTGTTTTAAATTGATACTGATTATCGAATTGAGATTTTCAGCTCACGACTGACCGGTAAATAGTCTCTTGTTAATATAAATCGGTGCTGGCGCGAAAATCATCTGCTGTATCAAATCGGGTATCCGGCCCCGCACTCACCACTGTGGCCACCCGGTTTTTAAGTTCTAATCGATAAGCGGTTCCCCAAAAATCCTTTGAAAAATCACGTTTAACATCACTTTTCTGCGCCGTTATATTACGCCGAATATATTCAGCAAAAACCTCTGGGGCCGGATTCGGAACGCTTCCATCGATCGAATCAAGATGAATAACTTTACAGATATTTGCCATTTCAACTTGAATTGCCGGGCCTCTGAATTGTTCAACCATGCGCTTGATTTTATCTGCGTTTTTTGAAACACCCGCGACCGCTATTACCAGGGGAAGAAGTTTTGTCAGCATCAGTTACGCCCACTTCTGGTCTGAGAAATAATTTCAAGGTTCAAGGTTAATTCCATATTTTCCGAGAGCACATTCCAGAAAGAATCTTTATTTAATTTTAACAGCGTACAATTTTCCGCAGCCACGACATCGGCGGTGCGGGCGATATTTTGAAACAGCGCGATCTCCCCGAAAAAATCTCCCTGTAAAAGCACTGACAACTTCTCATCGTCGCGAATAACAGCCACTCGCCCCTCTAGCAACAAATAGAAATCCTTCTCAGTCGAGCCCTGAACAACAATTTTGCTACCGCTTTCAAAATTCTCAAAAACACCTCGCTGAATAAACAGCTGAAGCGTTTCAAGCGGCAAGTTCTTGAAAATGGCGGAATGAATCAGATATCTCGAAAGCAGAATTTTCTTCCTGAGTGCGTTTACCGGTAAACTGAGATCCTTCTCAAATACTGAATTAAAGGCTTCTCTCTTAATTATCGCCAGTGTCACTGCCGTTTCGGCTACCACGTCAGCTGAACGCGGCCGATTTTCTATTAGACCGATTTCGCCAAACACCGCGCCCTCTTTTAATAGTGCAAACTGTTGTTTGAAGCCCGATCCCGTTTCTTTTTCAACCCGAGCCTGTCCTTCGATGAGTACAAACATTTCTTCAGCCCCATCACCCTCAAGAATAATCGGTGTTTTCTTCGGATAAGATTTCAGAGTCACAATCGATGCCAACTGGTCACATTTTTCCGGGCTTAAATCACTGAAAAAAGTCAGCTTCGAAAAAAACTGCGATAGTTGTTCAGCGTTTAATTTTAACGAATTCACCGGCTTTTGATATTGCGTGCGTTTATCGAGCTTTTTTCTGAAGTGCGAAATGAAATTTGAGCCCATTGTTTTGAACAAATCGATCACCAAGGAGATAAATAGCGCGGCAGAAAAAAATATTAGAACTCCGCCTGCCAGATTTTGACCGAGGCTCGGCGAACGCAGCGCCTCTACCCAGAAGGCATAGTTAGTCGAAATTAAACTCTCCGTAAAATCAAAAAATAAAAAAAACCACAGAAGCGATAAACAGGAAAAAACAATCAATTTCTTTTCAAACGCCAGACTGTTCTTTGCCTTTGTAAACGCCGTCAGCGATTTGTTCTGTAAAAAAGGTATTAAATGCCTGAGTTGCTCATCGTCAAAAAAACTCATAACGGCCTGACTGAATTCACTCTTTCGCAGCGGATTCAGCCAAACAAAAGTCATCAGTAGCGCCGCAATCTGAAACTGCCTTCCCAGATCTGAAGTTAACATCAATCCGGCGATTCCCCCTAAAAACAAAAAACAGAGAATTTTACTTAACTGATAAAGACGCTGTACCTTTGTGTCTTCAATCAAAATTGTCGACTCATTAACTTCGAGGTCCAACATTAGGCCTCTGTAACAAAAAGACGTTTTTGGCCATACTCCGCTTGCTAATGTAATGAGTACGGCCTTTAGAATGCCCTTCGAAATCCCCAGAACTGAAAGCATAAATATTAAAAGCGGAATGGCAAAAAGATAAGAGTTTCCCCTTGAAAGAAAACTATGAAAATTCAGGCCGAAATAGTTTGAATAAATCATCACGAGCGACGAAATTAAAATAACCAATGCGGCAACGAAAAACGCTGATTTACTTTTAAAACTGGTTTTCTTCTCATCGGTCAGTTTGATCCTGAAGAAACTGAAATCGAGCCAGCTTTTCTTAAAATAACTATTTTCAATGCTGCCTTCGAGCGCTCCTGCTTTTTTCAGTTTTTCAACCGTCAGGTAAATCTCAGAAAGTCTTAACTCACTTTTTAGAGCCTGCAATTCGTCCCAAAGGGTCTTTATATCACGACTGCCATTCATTAGCCTGATTAGCGGCAGCCGATTTTTTTGAAAAACCAAGGCTTCGCTCTGATTCTGAAACTGAAGCGAAAAGTTTGAAACAGACTCTGATAGTTCGTAGGCCTTAATTTTAGGATTATTTATTTTATTCACCTATTAAAACTATCCTTAAATAGTTTTTAATAGAATTGTAAAAAAAATGACCTAGCCTTAAGTACCAATAGTAAAACCCTTACTTGGTGAATGTAACTGCATTACTCCAAGAAGAAAAATTACCCGCCGCATCCCGGGCCCTGACTTTGTAAATGAAAGTGCCACGTTGTTTTGTCGAAGCGGAATAATAAGTGGTCTGAGAAGTGGCTACGACGACATCGTTTCGCATGATTTCATAGCCGGTTACCGCAACGTTATCGGCCGAGGCGCTCCAACTGAGATTGATCTTTGCTTTGCTTAGCGTAAAATTGAGATTACTCGGAGCGCTCGGGGCCTCTCCGTCAATGATATAATTGGCTGACGCATTAACATCGTGAATAGCATTTAGACTATCTTTTCCAGCAATCTGAAAACCGTAATTTCCGCTCAAAACGGCAGCGCTTGAAGTCACTGCAACTGAAATTGTAGCACTGGCTCCCGCTGCAACATTAAGATTGTTTGCAGAGAAAACCGCTTGTAGTTCAGCCGGTAACACGGCCTGCAAATTGTATTGAGATGCCGCGCAATACGGACTGTCTAAATTCTGAATCGACACATTATAATTCAAAGTTTGCCCTGCAGCGCCGCCCTGAGTAGCCGGTGAAAGACTCATTTTCGAAGCACTGACGTTACAGTTGCCATCAATTTTAAAAGTGATCGAATTATCGTCGCGACTGATTACCGTAACACTTAAGCCATTAACGGCATCAGAATAGGTCTGCCCGTTGTCGAGTGCTGCGTAAAATGTTGAGTAGCCGCCCGACTGTGTGTGCACATTGAGTTTATCAGTGTAACCGCTACTGACTCTTACGTCGTAACCAAGCGGTCGACGATAAGAAAAATAGTAAGTTTCTGCCGTATCAGGTTTTGAAATTTTAACCAATTGAGGAAAAGAAGTCGACGACGGATTCAGTTCTAAAGGAGCTATTGTAAAAGTTCCGATGCCGCCATTGGCGATTTTTGTTGATGGAGTCCAGCCCATGAAGGCCTTGTGGGCTCCATTAATTGTTCTAAGACCGACCCCACTTGAACCCATGATATCAGAATAATCGCCATATTCGGAAGATGGCGTGCGAGCATGATGTAAGCTTAAATTATGTCCGAGCTCGTGGGCATAAACGTCGGCAGACCCGCAATAGCCACCATGAATCCAGGCGCCCGAACCGCCAAGCATGCCAAGCCCTGCCCAGCCGCAATTGTTATTTGAAGGTAAAACATAAACCTTCTTATTGAAACCTGAAGTATTCACACCCGATGCAATCAGCGCCTGTTCTGCGGCAGAGCCCCAACCAGAGTAATCACAGGCACCGGCACTGTTTACGTTAATTTTAACGTGATCATAAACTGCTCCGCTAAAACTGACCGCATTATACGAAGCCTCCTGGTACATATAATTAATTGAGTTTGAAACATTATTAAACATGAAATCAGTAATTTGATCTTTACTGCAGGTACTTCCGCCATCATTTGAGTCAATTGAGATAACCAGAGTATTTTGTACTCCGCTGACCGCCGCTGCTACAGTGGATGAATCCGATGTTCCGCCGGAAAGACTCAAAGCCGCAAAGTTTTCGGCTTCGCCCGACTTAAGAAATAAGTCACTGCCGATTAATAAACCTTTTAACATTAATACGTTGCCTGTTTTAAAGTGTTTAGGGGCTTTTTTATCAAAGTGTATTTCGTATTTCGATTTAGATTCGATATCGGTTGCAAAATAGTGGCGCTCGCTTTTCTTGCGCTTAAAATTATCAGATTGATACTCTTCAATCTTTGCCGAAATCTCAATGTAACTCGAACGTGCTGCCGCAATATCATGAAGCTCATGAGCATTCGCTTGAGTTTCAAATAGAAACAGACCCGTGAGAATTACAATAATGAGATGCATACTAGTTTTACGTTCCACCGAGCCCCCTGACGATTTAAAGACCACGAGAGAAAGTAAAGCAATTTCGTATCCAGCACTATGTCGGCCAACAAAGCGATGGACAACAAATATTTTGACAGTGTTTAATGATCAATCAATTGAGACAATGAAATTTTTCGAGACATCTATTTACTGTCTAGTTTCCAATTTTTTTCTAGCGCCTCGGGCACATCTAATGCATCTCTTGCAATTTTGAGCATGACAGTCTGAGAAACCTGATCATAAGGGGTAAAATTGGCCGGTGAAATAAAATTGCGGGTATTAATTGTCGAAGACGACATCAATGACCAACTTCTTATAAAAAGAGAAATCGATAAGTCAGGCATTTTATATGATGATGTCTGCGTCGACAATCGCACTGACTACCTGAAGCAGCTTGAATTATT
The DNA here is from genome assembly GCA_043769795.1 of Pseudobdellovibrio sp. Lineage (GTDB taxonomy): Bacteria > Bdellovibrionota > Bdellovibrionia > Bdellovibrionales > Bdellovibrionaceae > Pseudobdellovibrio. Next base: position 8,999 of record JAYVIY010000401.1, read on the forward strand.
TTTGCCCGATATTATTCTTTGTGACTATTCCATACCGCAATTCGGGGCGCTCGACGCCCTCAAGATTCTGGCTGAGAAAAAATCTGACGTACCCCTGATTATAGTAACCGGAGCGCTCACAGACGAGCTGGCTGTTGAAGGCCTCAAAAGTGGCGCTATCGACTATGTCATTAAAGATAAAATCGTAAGATTACCGACGGCAATAAAAATCGCCATCGAACTCTACAAATCAAAAAACGAAAGACGTGAGACCGAACTTCGACTTCAGGCCAGCGAGAAACATCTGAAAATAATTACCGACGTGCTTCCTGCATCCCTGACTTACATTAGCAAAGATTTTTACTTCGTTTTTGACAACAAAATAAATAGCGACTGGTTCGAAAAAAAAATTACAGGTGAACATATAAAAAATGTTCTCGGAGAATCAGTCTATGAAAAAATAGCTGAATCACTCAAATTGCAGGCTCTCAGCGAACCTCTGCAGTTTGAAAGCACACTCGAAGGAAAAAGCGCACCACGTTTTATTAATATTATTCTGGTTCCTGATATTGAAGACTCTAAACAAATAAAAGGCTATGTCTGTTTAATTACTGATCTCACCGACCGAAAAATTTATGAGAACGAACTCAAAGCGGCAAAAGAAGCGGCCGACACCGCCAACAGCGCAAAAACACAATTTTTGGCCAACATGAGTCATGAAATACGTACTCCACTGAATGTCATTATGGGGCTTTCTGATCTGTTAATTTCTGACCCTGATGTAGACCCCTTAGAACGCTCACTCTGGCTTAGAAAGATTGTTCGTAACAGCGAACATCTCAAGCGGGTCATCGACGAAATACTCGACATTTCTAAAATTGAAGCGGGTAAACTTCAGCTCGAAATCACACGTTTTTCTATTAGTGAAGTTATCGCTCAATTAAAGTCGACACTTTGGCCCCTAGTTCGTGAAAAGAATTTAAGTATCCGCTTCGAAGTGCTGGGCTCGATACCTGAACTTATCCATTCTGACAAAGAAAAGCTCAAACACATTTTGCTCAATCTCCTCGACAACGCAATAAAGTTCAGTCGTATCGGGCCAATTATTTTGCAGGTTAAATGTGATATTAATAATGGTCAGCCGATCTTGTGTTTTCTTATCAAAGACAAAGGTATCGGAATGCCCAATTCTCAGGTGAGCAACTTGTTTGAACCCTTTACGCAAATTGACAGCTCCATGACCCGACGATTCGGCGGAACCGGGCTAGGTCTTGCGCTAGCCCGCCAATTGGGGCGCACTCTGGGGGGAGACGTCAAACTTCTCAATAGCACCCCCGGAATAGGCAGCACGTTCATTGTAACAATCAATCCCGGGAACATTGAAGATTCTCCCAAGATCACCGACTTTCAATTATTTACAGAACATATTCCACAAAATCCCAATCCCGCAAAAGAGAAAATCGATATTGCCAACATGAATGTGCTCGTGGTGGAAGATTCAGCGGATAACCAACTTTACATCAAAAGTTTTCTGAAAAAAGAGGGTGTCGAAGTTCAGGTCGCTTCCGATGGCAAAGAAGGTGTTGAAAAAGCCCTGTCCGGAAATTTCGATGTGGTGCTGATGGATATTCAGATGCCAATCATGGACGGCTACGCAGCCACTTCACGGCTGCGTAAAAGCGGCTATAGTAAACCCATCCTAGCATTTACTGCCCACACACTTCAGGATGAAAAACAAAGATACGCGCGAGCCGGGTTTGATGGTTTCATTTCAAAACCTGTCAGAAAAAATGATCTGCTCGAATGTCTTTCAAAATACAAAGATTCTAGTCCGACTGAAAAGTAAAAAAGAAGGTAGCCCCTTCGTCAGGAACGGCCTCTGCCCAGACCCTTCCATTGTGGCGATGCATAACCCGTTTTACACTGGCAAGGCCCACGCCGGTTCCCGGAAAATCGCTTTCACTGTGCAGTCGCTGAAATGGAGTAAAGAGTTTCTTCGCATATTTCATATCAAATCCCACACCATCATCGCGTACATAGAAAAGCGGTTTGCCATTTTTCTCAATTGAACTGAACTCAATATTTGCGTGTTCTTTTTTAGAAGTGTATTTCCATGAATTCCCGATCAGATTTTCAAGTACAACTCTCATTAACGTCGGATCCGCTTCGACAGACATTCCTTCTTTTATTATAAAATCCACTTTACGTTCCGGTTCTGTATTAATCAGATCATTGGCTATGTCATGCGCGATAGCGCTTAAATCGACTTTTGCAATTGACATTTCTGAACGGGAAATCCTCGATAAACTCAAGACCGCATCGATCAGCTCACTCATCCGCCGTACAGCCGCAATTATTCTGCTGATATGAGATTTACTTATTTCGTTGAGTGAATCTCCGGCATCTTCCAACAAGGCCTTACTGAAGCCATCAATAGCCCGAAGTGGAGCCCGCAAATCATGCGAAATTGAGTAGCTGAAGGCTTCAAGCTCCTGATTTGCCAGATTCAGGTAGTTTTTCGAAACCGTTGTTTCTTCAAGTTTGGCTGCCATAATATTGAAAGCATTGGCTAGTACACCCAGTTCATTTGCCTCACTGAGTTGCGCCCGAGCGTTTAAATTTCCGCTGGCAATCTCTTCAGTCGCCGCGACCAGGCTGTGAATAGGTTTCTCGATCCTGTTCTTAAGAATAATTCCCATCCAGAGTGCAAATAAAAGAAAAATCACGGAAAGAACTAAACCCACCAAAAGCGGAAATAGCCGCATTTTGTAAATATTATTGAAAATAACGTCAGAGTCCTGGGCTAGCGAAAGCTGAACCTTACCGAGCATATCCTGAACTTCAAGACTGTATTGGTCCAGTTGCAGAATATTTTTCTGAAAGTTGCCTTCGCCTCGGGATAAAAAACTTGCGAGATCTTTCATGCTGGAAAAAGTTTTAGTGGCTTCTGCTATCATCCGGTTAGATTCAGTTCTGTCCTTCGTCAGATCTTGAACTAGTTTAAAGAAGTATTCCGTTTGCTCGGCGGCCGCCTGAAAAACAATTTGATCCTCTCTACTTAGCCCAAGCTTTGCTGTCTGCAAGAGCTCCTGCTGTGTCAGAATCAATTGTCGCAAGTGACGGACTTCTGTGATGGCGTGAATAGATCGATGAAGTTCAGTCAGGCCTTTCAGGGTGCTTTGACTGGCAAGATATAAGCCGACAAACTCTAGTAGAAAAAAAGTGGCAATGATCAAGATGGTCGAAACAAGCCGCTTAGCTATAGAATGAGATTGCCTATATACATCAGCCAGCTAGTCCTCCACGTTTTCAAGTTTAATAATTTTGACTTCTGTCGAGGTGATATCCGCGCGCGCCGAAACATAGCCGATAGCCCCCTTAAACGTGGATACAAACTTAATCGTTGATTGATCAGACAATTCTTTAAGTGGAGCACTGTTTCCGGTATAAAGTTTCTGACCGATCCAGTACAGATCCACATCGGATCTACTCTTCTTTAAAATTTTGCGAAGAAATTGTTCTCGAATTTCAGGTTTATTGCGATCGATAAATCTGACATTTTCACCGTCCGGCCAACTCCGTTTAATTTTAAAATAATAATCGCGAACATCGGCTATGTTGATTTCTGTAGCCGGATTTTTAGAATTTACGATGAAGATAATATTTTCATCATTTTTTTCCTTTTCATGTCCTACACAGATAAGAACATTAAAAAGAAGCAGGAGAAAGTAAGTCAGGTGATTAAAACTGATATTCCGTCTCAATTCTGGATTTTTCAAAATGCAAGGCCTGCAGAAAATTCAAGCGTTTGATAGTCACGCCTCTGAGCGATTATTGTTTCGGTTACCCCACGGTAGTCATGATCAGAAAAAACAAGTCGGAGTCTTGAGTTCGGAATTGGTAACCAGTTGACGCCAAAGCCGGTCAGCCACTTTTCATGGGCATCTGAGATTGCGCCTTGAGATAGATTAGGGTTATTAATATAATCACCGACTGCAAAAATGACCCACCTTCCTTCACTGAGAACATAGTAGGGCTCAGCATAGTATGAGGTCAGATCCGGAGAGCCCTGTGAAAATTTGACCCGCGCATATTCTGTAAGTAAACCGAAATTTCTCATTTTTAAATTGATGTCGGCGCCATATGAAGAATACGAAGTGTTCACCTGTTTACCTGACTGAAACGATATTCCGGCGGTGACGATTTCAGAGTCGGTCCACCAAAGACGAGCCCCTTCACCCAAGTCTTTCGGATTTACTGAAGGCGTGAAACTATACAAATTATATCCGAATCGTTCTCGTCCGGTAGCCGATGTCGATCCATGAAGATGAATTCCCTGCCAAAGCGGAAAGGCAATTCCTACCGTGGTTTGACCCATCGAACTTAGCATCAAAGGACCACCTTTTCGTCTGAACAACACAGGTTCCCTCTGCTGAAATGAATACCCGAAAGGCGTGTACCCCAGCCCGACCTGAACGATAAGTGCTTCACTTCTATTAAATTCCATATATCCCTGAGCAAGAAGGCTGTAAAAAGAAACTTTTACAAATTCTCTCTGTGAAGGAGAAAGCCCCGGGTTATTGTGCTCGTTCTCTAACGGATAGCTCAGAACATTTATAACCTGAGAAACGAAGTGATTTTTTTCATTGAATTCAGCAGCTAAATTGATACCCAAGGCATGCGAATTAGCCGAGGTCTGGCTCAAAGTGTCGGGCCCCGATATATGCAATACGGCCGTTTCAAAAAAACCACCAAAAGATATTTTTTCACTGAAAAATGGCGCCATTTTTCCCTGTGTTTGATTGTAGTGTTCTGCATACCAGAGATCTATTTCACTCACGCGTTTTTCGAGATCCCACAAACGCTGATCAATGCCTGGGTTTATTGGCCGCAAAGTTGAAGCAGCCACAGCCAGCTCCAGTGATCCTGAAAAAAGCACAAGAAAAAATATCGCAAAAAACAAATTCATAGGTTATTCACAGGCGGATGATTTAAGATGAGCCAATAAAGACCTAATTGCCTGATGGCCTCAACAAATTTTTCGAATTCCACGGGCTTTCTCACATAGCTGTTTGCCCCCAGACTGTAACTCTCAATAATGTCACGGTCTTCTTTCGACGAAGTGAGCACCACCACCGGCACGAACCTAGTAATCTCGGATTTTCTGATTTCCTTCAGAACAGTTAGGCCATCAACTTTAGGTAAATTCAGATCAAGCAGCACGACCTGAGGTAAAATACTGGTGTCTCGTCCAAGGAAAGCACCCGTTCCAAAAAGATAATCCAGTGCCTCGACACCATTTCTAGAAACGACAACTTCATTGGTAATATTATTTTTTTTCAACGCTCTGATTGTCAGAGCTTCATCGTCTTTATTATCTTCAACTAACAGAATAACATTGTGGCCAATTTTCATTTTTGATCTCCTGTTGAGATACAAAAATTTACTCTGACCAGACTGAAATTGAAAAGCATTTAAGCTGAACACACGAATACTGGGGAGTTTTCACAGTGACACAAATCCGCGTTCAAATATTAGTTATTGGTTTCTGCATCAAGAATATCTCGGGCTCGTTTTTCGTCTGACGGATCTGTCTTTCGTAGCGCCGGCTCAGGCGTCGATTGCAACAACATCGATACATTCAACCCCGGACAAAGTTTTTGCAAATTCAAGCCCATGTCGCGATTCGACTTGTACTTCATTTTCATGCTGTAGTAGCGGCCCAGTTTGTCCATATAAGAGCCCGAGTTCTTTTTATATTCATAAAGTTCGGTGGCTTTTACTTGGCAGGTATTTTGCGCAGGATCTCTGATGGTTAATAGTCTATCCGGATAGGCAATGGCCTCACCGCCAACTTCGACTGGTGTTTCAATAACCAGATGGTTTTTACAGGATTGAATTTTAAAACCGCTATCCTGTAGCGAAAACTTTGAATTAACACTGAGCTTGCAACCTTCAAGGCTACTTGGAAGCGAGCTTTGTGTGTTAAAGGTCCACTTCTGCCCCGAGCCAGATTTCACAATAAGTTGTTCGTCAGAATTAAATTCGCCAGTGGGAAGCCGCCCGAATGGATAAATCAGAAAACTTTGCGAAGAATTGCTCTTCATCTTGTTTCCACCCGGTTGCATAAATACAGAAACCTGACCATCACTGGCAAAACCGAATCTGCGAAAGCTGCTATCCACATTTCCGGTGTAAACACTCATGGTACAAACTTTGTCCAACGTAAGTAGGCGCGAAACTTTTGTGTGATGCATCGACTTAACAAACTCACAACATTCAGTTAGCGCTTGATCACTGGACTTACAATTTTCAGCAAAACTAAAACCCGAAAGAAGTAGAAGAGTTAAAAATATCATTCTAAAAAAGTAGGCTATCTAACGAATAGCTACCCGGACCTAGCAACAATATCAATACTGCAATGGCGGCCAGATTAATTGTGTATTCTCTGCCCGGTGGGTTGTTCGTTATTAGGTACCCCCCACCTTTATGTCCGATTAATGCCGCTACCAACATCACGAAAAACACCATCAAAGCTCCTAAGCGCGTTGCCAGACCCAACACCAGCAAAGTTCCACCGACGATCTCGGTCAGCATGGCCACGCGAGCCTGAATACCCGCAAACGGAATATTCATGCTTTTGAGCCAGCCCTCAAAACCGGCCATAGTGCCGGAGCCAACCAGCCCCAGCTTACCGAGACCGTGTACAACAAAGCAAACACCGATAAAAATCCGGATCATTAAAATTGAAAGATCAAAAAGACCCACTGAAGATTCTAAAAAAATTTGATGGTAGTTCATGCAGAATATTTTACGTGGATAGGGTAAATTGTCAAAAAATTAACCTAATATTGACTTTTATTCTCTAGAAACAGTGTTGACTATTCCGGCAACTTTAAAAGGCAACGTCAGTAGCATAACCCTGAATTGCAATTTCGTTCGTTAATTAATTTGTAGTCTTAGGTTTTCGGTTTCGATTACGCAAAGTGCGCAAATAAAGCCTTTCTACTTTTGAACGTGCCCAGGGCGTTCTTCGTAGAAAAGTAAGACTTGATTTAACACTCGGATTTTCATTGAAGCATTTAACCCTGATCATTTGGCCAAGCTCTTCCCAGCCATACTCGCTGACCAGATCAGTTAGTATCATTTCTAGGGTTTTACCATCTAAAGGATCTTTGGAAGTCGGTTCGCTCATGAGGCTACTATATACAGCATCGGCCCAAAAGAAAGGGAAAAGGTACGACTTACCTCTTCCCCGATTTTTACTTAACAGTAACTTCAATCGTTGTGCTTAGATTCTTTCCATAAGACATGTGTGAACCATCTGCCAACTGCAAAGTTAATTTATGCTTTCCCTTTGGCAAAGTGATCTCGGTTTCAGTCTGACCTTTTCCGAAATGTTTGTGAGTGTCATCATTCGGAACAACCTGCCCCTCAGGAACAAAGTCGCCGTCGATAATTAAATGGTGATGCCCTGTGGTCTTATCCTTTGCGTCTTCACCGGCCGGACGCAGTTTCATTCCGGTTAATCCAAATGTAACCTTAAATGTTGTTCCGACAACCTCGGTATTTTTTGGAGAAACGAACGAAACTGCAGCTTTTTCCGCAGCTTTCGCCACATCCTTTGCAAAGACCGATGCCGAGTTGAAAAGACAAAGTACCATAACAACTGAAAACATTTTCATAAAAACTCCTTTAATAAATAAGTAGTTATTTATGTCACACCACCTTCCCGAAAAAGTCTTTATATTTTTACGAGTGCTCACTTTGACTCAAGGCAGGTTAAAAAATTTTCTGGCATAACAAGTCTAAAGTCTGGCCTATGGATACAAGTAAGTCAGGCAATGCACCGATCCGCCGAAATGAATTGATTCGCCATCAATCTGAATAACTTTATAACCGAGCCTCCGGTAAAGACTAACCGCCACTTTGTCTTCATCAACATGGTACTGCGGTATAAAAATACTTTTTCCCACAAGTATTGAATTGGTGTAGCTCGGAAAAACATTTTGATTGCGAAACTTGTTCTGAATTTTCGAATTTGCTTTAAGACGTGTTACTTTGTAGCCCTTCAAAGCAACTATTTTTGCGATCTCATCTAGGGTATTGTTAATATCTCGGTTATCAGATTCGGCCACCACCGCCTGGCCATTGCTTAACAACCGAAGATACATATCGACATGTCCGGTTCCTTCTAACTCCCGCTTAACTCGAGGCACCCAAA
>JAYVIY010000402.1:0-7087 GCA_043769795.1 Pseudobdellovibrio sp.
ATTGATTCGCGTGCCCATTTACTTTCGATAAGAGAAAAATACAAACACCTGACCTTGCGAATTTAATATTTTTAAAAAAGGAAGTAAATATGAGTAAAATGACAGAAGAACAAATATCGCAAATGACTTTAAAGCTTAAAACACAAGAGAAACAGCTTCAGGTAGTTAAAGGTATTATCAGTCGAAATAGTGGCTATGCTAAGTCACAGGCTGAAGCCACTGAAAAACGCTTAACGCAGGAAATAATTGAAATTAAAAAGGAAATCAAAGCCAACAAGGCAAAGTAAAATAAGACCAATATTATATGAACTTTGCATGACATACCTGCGATTATCGGAAAGAAAATAGAGCCTACTTAGGGGATGTAATCCCCTAAGCAGATTAGATCGCAAATTTACGAAGTGAAAAGAAGAGTCCCGCAAGTAAAAAGAAATAAAGATGGGCATAAATCCAGCCCGTAAATAAGTTGGCCATTTGCCCTGGATTATCACCAATTGAAGAATAAAAGTCTGCCCAGATTTTTCTGGCTAGAAATTCACCTAAAAGGCAACCTATAATCATCAGTGGGTAACTCCAAAGAAAAGACCAAAAGAGCTTCGAAACTGCAAATTCATCAGGCTGAGTCCGTTTCCAAATAATAAAGGCTACGACGAGAGGCAAAAGTACTCCCGTCGATAAAGATAAGTAAGCGTGGTTTGACGGAAGTTTCGGTTGTGTTCCAATTTCGGAAGTCGTTGGGGGTGTGTTCATGGCTTAATTTGAACCCGGTTTTCTCTTTGTGTAAATAAAAGATTGATTCGCATTAAGCCTATTTTCCCTTTTAAGTTAAAATTTCTCCCCTAAATTGAATGCGAGAGTATTAATGAGAAATGAGACTGGTTTAAATTATGCAGTCGTGTGTATTGCAAGAAGTCATTGATGTCATCGTATTTTTATAATTAAAGGGGAAATTTCATGAAAGCAATAAAGAACCTAGTTGATAATGTAAACGGTAGAGTAGCCGGACCGATTTTAATGTACATGTTCGGTGTTCCCGGATTTTTAGTAATTATTCTGTGGTTCTTATTTTTCAGAGGAAAATAATTCGAGCGGCAGTGGAGGACTTCACAGCGCGCAATCCTCCAGATTCATATATACACTGATCTTCTTAACTTGCACAAGTTCTGCAGGCCCAACCTGAGCAACGGATGCAGCGGTTTTTGTTAACAACACATTCGAATTCAGTCTTAAAATAGATTCGCCTCCGCAAGTCGAATTCAAAACATTTGTTTTGCGGTATAAGAAAGAACGTTTACCCTCTTTCAGCGCAATTGTTTTTATCTGACTTTTTTGCGACGTCCCCGCTAAAAAGGCCTCAAAAGTTATTTTTGCTGTTGCGTTTGTGTTCGGGTTTGAGGCTTCCACTTGACCTTGAATATCAATTAGAGAAACAACCAATTTTTTGCCCGCAGGCAGAGTCACCGGAATTGCTAAGCTGCAGTTTTTGCGGTCAAAACCGGCCGCATCTGACAAGCGAGTAACGTAGTCGTAAAACGAAAGCTCTAAAGTATTATTAGCTAAATTCAGATCTGAAAACAGGCGATTGCCTTTGTTTGCACAGCCGCTGCCGCCGGTTACTATTTTAGAGTTATTTAAAATTGAAGCCAAAGAATCCTCAGCAATTAAAGGCACCGCAGGCACGAGCTGGGTTTTAACCCGCAATGAAAGCGGAAAATTCATAAGGTTTTATGAAATAACGTAGTTGTCATCGTTAACCGCGGCGGCGCGAAGCATTTCATGGAACACGAGGTAGTAGATGTTTCGTTCTTTTTCGAAATGTTCTTTCCACGAATCTGAATTCAATATAACCAAATCCGGAACGCCGATGGCATCAACCACTGAGCCAGTGTTGTCGATGAGCAGGTCATCAACTACGGCTAATTTTGTAATATCTAGGATGCTCTTTAAGCTATCTAAATTTAAACCTCGAGAAAGAGTGAGTTGGTGCCCATCTACGGTGTCTTCTAAGAAGCTAATCACTTGCTTTCCGATCATTAAATACTGGGCGCGCAAGTAGTCGCCGCCGTTACCAACTTTGTGGTCTAATTTCGAATCGAGAATGATTTTCCATTTACCGTCGTCGCCTTTTAAGACGTCAAGATAGTCAGGTAATAAATAGATTTTACCATCGATATCAAGCTGTTTTTTCTTCAGCGGATAAAGTAGATTAGTCGCCGCCGCTCGATTCTGTGTGCCAGCTAAATTAATGTTCAGGCTATTCGCAATAGGGCCCGCCGCTTGTGCATTCGTTGTTAGCATTAAAGTGAGTAACATATAAGGTAGCGCAGAAAGTGAGTGGTGGTTTTGCTTTTTCATGGATTAGTCCTTTGTTTCTATATTTTTTGTTAGGGGGTAGAGGTAAAAAGTGAATTTGTACACTTCATCTTTTTCGCCGTCTTCTAAGCAGAGGGTTAATTTATCTTGAAATTCACGAATCATTTTTTTTGCTTTTGATAAGTTTTTTTTGCTTGCAGCGATGGTAATGGCAGTAAAATCCCGCTCTTCCACTGAGGTGGTGTCTAAAGCATTTTCGGCAAGGCTTAAATCAACATAATGTGATTTTCTAACTGCCTGATTGGCGATGTTATCGCTAGTAAGTAAAGCTCGTTTGTTCGTTACATATTTGCGATTTTTTTTGAACACAAAGCCCAAACGCGTAAGGCGTTCTAAGGCTGCATTGATTTGAGCTTGAGGTAACCCCAATTTTTTAGAAATCCAAGAAACCTCTGATTTAAAACCCTTGGTTTCCATCAATGATAGCAGCGCAAAATGTTGCCATTCGGCGATCATATTAAATTGGTCACTGCTCAGTTGTAAAAAATTGATATTCGCAGGAGGCGTGTCGAGTCGAGAACTTTCGTCGAAATCAAGGCCTTTGGCCTTTCTGTCGAAAAGTTCTAAAACCTTGTTAGACTCTGCAGGGGATAGGTTCATGCGGTTCAAAATACGAGTGGCCAATTTTTTTGAGATTTTACGTTTTCCGTTTAAGATTTCGCTTAAGGCACTCGGAGCAAGATCGAGTTTTTTGGCGTAAGCTCTTAACGAGAACTGCGGATTCTTGATTTTGATCAAATCAAGGTTAGAACGTATTTTGTTTTGCAGTTCGAGTTGTTCTTTCATTTTACGTTCCGGTAAGTATTACATTTGGTGTTGCTTTGGCTCATTTGCAGAGCTCTTTGGCCGAACATAAGCGCTTTTGCAAATACTCGGCCTAAAGAGCGGTTTGGGTGTTACTGACAACGCACAAGTTGAAGTTGTAATTCAGATCTGTAAACGCCGATATAAGAGTCTGTTGCTTCGGTCGAAGATTTTTTGATCAGTGACGAGTAAGAAACTGCCAACATTCCGCTTGTTTGGCCACAGGTACTTTCAATAACAACGGGCTTTGCAACCAGTTGATTGTCGAGATCAAGGTAGTCCCAAGAGCCTTTTAGATCTAGTTTGTCTGTTTTTCGTTTAGTTGAACCGACCATGAAAATGTCTCGGGTGAAGCTTGCAGTGTCTTGCGGGTCTACGTTATAAATGCCATCAGTTAATATCTGAGTGACGACCAATTTGTAACCCTGAGCAATACTGAAAGGCAGGCGAAGGTTGCAGGCTTTTCTTGTAAAAGAGGCGCTCGTGTCAGAGCCGTCGACGACCATTTCGTCTAAAACAACCGAAAGTAGACTTGAATCCATCGAGGCTACGATACTAGCCGTTCCGGCCGGGCAACCGGTGCCGCCGTAACCGGGCGTGCCTAATTGCAGTTGGGCGTGTACGCAGACTGATGTTAACAAAGTCATTAAACCTAAGAATAAATTTTTCATACAGACTCCTTGAGTGGGGTTGATGGTTGTTTCTAACTTAGAAACAGAAGTACCTCGAAGCTTAAAGTGATGTCTAGCTAATTTGGAACAAAGTGTTCCAAAAAAAATGGAACAGGTCAATGTTGCTCATTGCCTATTCATTTTGAGACTCAGTTCAGAATAGGTCGGCTCAATTTGGTAAAGTGCAGCGGTTGTATTGAGCAATTTTTGTAGTTGGCCGATAATTAGATATGGCCGATCCAAGCTTTCGAAAAATGGCAATTATTTCGCTTTGTGGTCTTCTTTTTTTTGGTTTTCAAAATTGCGGATTCAATTCGGATTTGAATTCGAAATCGATTTCATCGTCCTCTTCCCCAACGGATGGGTTGGGAGTCGTGACTACTCCGCCTGCTGTCAATTTACTTCCAAAAATTATTACCCCAATAGCAATAAAACGAGCCCAAGCCTGTGCAAATTATGAAATTTCAATTGAAGCCCAAGGTGTGAACCCTCTGCAATACAAATGGTTTCGTAATGGAGTGGCAGTGCTTTCGGCGACGCCTCAAAAGGCAACTTTGACTCTGCCAATAGATGACCCCGATTTTTACTCGAGCTACAAAGTCTCGGTGACCGATATTAATGGAACTGTTATGAGCGAAGCTTTGACGCCCACTATGCAATTCATCAAGGCGGTCAAGGTCAGCACCGGGGGCGGTTATCATCGCTGTGCGACCTACGATGATGGAAAAGTTCGCTGCTCCGGAAATAATATGTTCGGCCAGCTCGGAGACAGGTCGCTCATAACAAGTCCAGTTCCACTGGTGAATAAAGAGCTGTTGAGTGAAGCTATCGATATTACGGCAGGGCCGCAGCACACCTGCGCGCTGACTAAAGACGGACCCTATTGCTGGGGGCATAATAATAATGGCCAATTCGGCGACGACACTTTAAACGACAGCTTAACTCCGGTTCCGGTTAAAAATCTGAAAACCGGGGTCACAAAAATAGTTGCCGGTGGAGTTTGGGGAAGTAACGGAAACAATACGGTTTATGATAATGGTTTTACATGTGCTCTGAAGGACGGCGCGGTTTTTTGCTGGGGCTATTCAACCACCAGTGTTATAGGGCCTCAGACGAACACCAGTGTGCAGAAAATTCCTGTCGCAATTCCTGTACTGACAGCCAATGTTGTTGATCTCGCCGCGGGTTATAGTCACGCCTGTGCGGTCCAAAATAATCAAGCTTACTGCTGGGGTGGAAATGGCTCAGACGGAAGATTGGGAGACGGCTCGACCGTCGCAAAAGCAACTCCTGTTTTGGTGCAAGGTTTATCAGGCAACGTGACTGCGATTGGCACGGGCTATTCATTTTCCTGTGCCATCGCTGGAGAAAAAACTTACTGTTGGGGTTCAAATAGTAATGGCCAAATGGGCCAGCCGGCTGCAACTCTTGCTAAAAGTTTAACGCCAGTTGAAGTTCCCGGAATGAGTGAAGCCATAAAGCTTTCTGTTACAGATTACTCGGGCTGTGTTGTTAAAAAGAATTTTGAAGTTTGGTGCTGGGGAATGGCTGTTAATAGCCCAGCACCTAAATTAATTAAAAAGTTAAGTAAACTTCCCGATTCAATCGGCGTATTAGGAATGGGCGGCGCCGGAAGTGTATCTGTTGTGACTGACGGGTTTATTTACGCCCAAGGTTCGAATATGAGTTCGCATATGGGTTTGGGTGCAGGTGCAGCTGTAGGTACTGGCCTTTCTTGTCTTGATGAAAAACCCTAGGCATTCGGCTACAACATCGGTGCAATATATGCAAAAGAGAATCCGATCAAAAAAAGGATAATACTGAAAAAGTAAATGTTGCGGCTTGTTTTTCTACCACTGATGCAAGCGTCACGAAGCATTGGATCAATCGGGCAGGGTGCATCTTTGTTTTTCCAAAGGATGAAGCCATTTAAAAGTAGCAAACTGCCCGCAAATGTAAATACCTGAACTTTATTTTCAGAAACCCAAATAAGCGCAGGGATTTGAGAAGCTAAACCTGCCATTATGGCGCCGAGCCCAAGACTAACGAGAAGGGCTGGAAGAGCACAACAGAGAAGCGTGCTCATCGAAGTAAAAAGACTCAAGAAAGGAACGAGTTTTTTTACGTCCACTAGTTATGCTCAATTTTTTCTATATTGTAGCCGGCTTCGGTTAAAATTTCGGTGATTGTTTTGTCAGAAAGAGTTGCGCTGCCTTTTGTTTTCAATTGCACAAGCTTTTTTTCAAGACTGACTTCAACACTTTCAATGTCTGGTAGGGCTTTAAATTTCTTAGTAATGCCCTGAGCACAGAATCCACAGACCATGCCTTTGACGGAAATTTTGATATCCTCTGCAAGAGCAAGGTTCGATAGTGCCACCGAAAGTACAACGCCTATAATTTTTTTCATAAATAGTCCTTTCAAAAATGAAACATAAAATTGATCATTACGTCAGCATCGGTGCTCACGCCAGTTTCAAACAAAACACTTTTGTAAAAGAGTCTTATAAGCGGGGTCAGGGTTTCTTTTCGCGCTAACATGGGGTGATATTGATACTGAAGCATAAGCCAACTCGCCATTTCTGTGAATTCAGCCTCGTAGGGTGCGATACCAAGCCTAAATTCGGAATGATAGAAATCAGGCCCTAAATTACCCCACATTTTTTCATATTTTCCCATAATAAAGTATTTTCTGCTTTCGGCATCGGCTTCAATGCCGGCTAATACCGAGCCCTGATTCTGATTTTGAAATTTCAAGGTTCCGTAGGCGCCATAGACATAAATGTTCGATTGAGAATCAGTTTCATTCCAACGCTTGGCCAAATAGTCAAATTGGGGAGCAAAATACTCCATTCGGCCCTCGGGCATATCAAAACGCATGTGCCTTGCGGCAATGGCTGCATCCGGTTGAAAACTATAAGTGATCCAATCATCTGTCATAAAGGACTGATTCCACGACATGACGCCGACGGCATGTTTGTAAGACACCGGATGTGCAAACGTCTCAATGCTAAGTAAGGTAAGAAACACAGTGACAAGAGTTCGCATAATGAAATTCCTCATTTTAATGCTTATACGCAGAAATAACCTTCTTTGTGACATTATCGTATTAATAAGCTCAAAGTTTAGTAAAAAAAGTGTTCTAATTATTTTAAAAATGTCACAAAAAACGGCTGGCTAACGTAATAGAGTTATAAAGGAGTCTGGTGCGACTAGATAAACCAACAACTGAACTAGCAG
>JAYVIY010000403.1:0-2584 GCA_043769795.1 Pseudobdellovibrio sp.
CGATGAGTTGTCCCTTAATTGAAAGGCTGGAGAAAGAAATTCTTGAGGCTTTTGCGTAAACTTTGAAAGTGCCGGTGAAACAGCTCATTAATGATTGTAAAAAAAGATCTTCCGGAGAGAAACCATCGCCAGTGCCACCGAATTCTGGCGGGATTGCGCAATCGGCCTGTTGCGCGCGCGAGTTAATTGACCAAGGTTTTTCAAATTCTCCTGTGGCATAAACTTCAGAAAAAAAATCAACAGGCAGCTTATGCATTTTTTACTTCGCAGTAGGGGCTGTTAGAACAATCGTTCGCGGCCTGCTTGCGAGGAAGCCAAGGTCTAATTTGAGAAAAGAGATTATATCCGGCATCAAGTCCAAAACGAACTAAGGGTTTTTGAGCAAGTCTTGCTAACCACTTGAACTTAGGAAGTACCTTCCATATTTCGATAAATGCATCAACGCGAATTGCCATACTTCCGTCAGTTCGGCGAACGTGCATGACTTTGTGAACTTCAATCGGATTCAGGCCCTCCGCTGAAGCATTGAAGTAACCCGAGCATATGTCAATAAATTCAATGTTTTCAGAACCCTGTTGCTTTTGGTAATGGGCAATCTCAGCGCTGCAGACCTTACATAACCCATCATAGAAAACCTTTAATTTTTGTTCTATTTTCATATTGTTCATGGTACTGTGAACAATATGAAAAGTAAAGAGTAATTTTTGAGGGCCAAGCTGCAACCTGCAGATTTTAATCGTTGGTGAAAGCTCCAGGTTTAAGGCAAGAGGACTATCCCGCGCTCTGCGTCCAGAAACAGGGCCTGGCACCGAAAACCGCTAGCAATAGATTTTGTAAAGGCTTTTGATAAGTTGATTTACGTTCGAATCAGATATCCGATAATACACAAAAGAGCCCCTCTTTTCTGAGGTCACCAGCCCTTCGAGGCGCATTCGGTTTAAAAACTGAGAGACCGCAGATTGCGATGCTTCACAGGCCTCCTCAATCGCACCCACGGTTTTTTCACCCGTCGCCAATGTACACAAAATCAGGAGCCTTTGGGGATGAGCTAGTGCTTTTAACACCTTTGAAACGGCATCGCACTTTTGTCTCATGTTTTTTTCTAATTGAAATTGCTCTTGCGTTTTCATATTATAATAGTATAATATATTAATATGAAAACGCAAGAAGAAAAAAGAGGTCGTAAATGAAAAAAAACCTGATCTTTCAACAACTTTTCGATTCTGCCAGTTGGACCTATACCTACCTGCTGGCCGATTCCGCTTCTAAAGAAGCCGTGCTGATTGATACCGTTGTTGAAAATGTCGACCGTGATCTGAAGTTAATTGATGAACTCGGTTTAAATCTTAAGTACGTCCTTGAGACCCATATTCATGCCGACCATGTGACGGGCTCAGGAAAGATTCGAAGCGCTCGTAATATAAAGTCGGCTGTTCCTAAAAATGCCAATGTAGATTGTGCTGATATTTATTTAGCTGAGGGCGATCAAATTGAGTTCGGCCCCTATGTGATTCAGGTTCTTGAAACTCCCGGGCACACAGCCGCTTCAATAAGTTTTGTTTGTGAAGACATGGTTTTCAGCGGCGATGCCTTATTAATTCGAGGAACGGGACGTACCGATTTTCAAAGTGGATCGCCAGCGGATCTTTACGACAGCATAACTAAAAAACTTTTCACGCTTCCGAGAGACACTAAGCTGTATCCAGCGCATGATTATGCAGGACTCACATCGTCCACTATTGAGGCTGAGATGAATCACAATCCTCGGGCTGGTGGTGGACGTACCAAGGATGATTTCATAAAAATAATGAATGATTTAAAACTCGCTTATCCAAAGAAGATCGATGAAGCGCTGCCTGCTAATCAGGCCTGCGGTAGTATTGATGCTATTCAGATAGAAAAACAGAGGTTTGTATGAACGAGTATTTCGTGGCTCTTTTTGGGGGAGCACTGATTGGTCTAGCGGTTTCATTAATGCTTTTATGGAATGGTCGGGTCACTGGAATCAGCGGGATTGTTTACGGCGCGGCAATTAAACCGATCAAAAACGACAAAACATGGCGGTGGTTTTTTATCGGCGGCCTGTTAGTGGGTGGTTTGTTACTTCAGCTTGCTTATCCGAGTGCTTATAGTGAAGGCCTTCCGACAGAATCTTGGACTGTTGTTGTTGCTGGTTTACTTGTCGGCTTCGGAACTGTCCTGGGAAATGGATGTACCAGTGGACACGGGGTGTGCGGCATCAGTCGAATGTCACTACGGTCTATCATCGCCACGCTCACTTTTATTTCGGCAGGTATTCTTGCCGTTTTCATTTTTCGCCGAATGGGAGTTTTGCCATGAAAAATAAAATCGCAGCATTAATCGTTGGAATTATTTTTGCGTTAGGTTTGGGAATTTCCGGAATGACTCGTCCGGAAAAGGTGATCGGCTTTTTAAATATTTTCGGAGACTGGAATGCTTCATTGGCATTTGTAATGGCCGGCGCCGTGGGAGTGCATGCGGTGGCATATCGTCTGATCCGCCGTCGAAACTCGCCTTTATTTTCGAAAGAATTTTATGTGCCTACTTCCAAAAGTCTGACACT
>JAYVIY010000404.1:0-2584 GCA_043769795.1 Pseudobdellovibrio sp.
ACCAAGCACCCCGAGCGATCGCGCATCGCCAGCTTTCTATTTAAAGTGCCGAGTACTACTGGCCGTGGCCCCTCATCCACGACCAGCATCTCGTTTGAAAACCATCGCCATTCCGTTCTTAAAATATCCATAAAAAACTCCTATTCCAAATCTTCGTTTAATTTCTCACCGCAAGTGCAGCGACCACCGCAGCTAATGCATCTCCGATCGCCCATACATACACATTGGCAATAGTCGCAGGTTTTGGCGCAATCGCTACACTCGCCGTCCTCATTGATTTCATCGACATCTTTTTAACATAGTACGCATTTCATAGCAGGCTCCATTTCTTTTTTACGGCCTTGGTGACAGCCGCAAAGCCGTGCAGCGCGATTAGTTTATCCCACTCGGTACGGTTGGCCCCGGCAAGGTTATCGCCGATAATTTCCTCGACACCGCGCTCGTCAGGCTGGCAGTTTATTTCTTGCTGGATCGCGTGCTCAAGGGCTGGGGTAAATGTGATTTTCATTCTGCAACCGCTGCGGATAAGAGCAAAACCAAGTCAGAAGCTTCCCATTCAATCTCTTCGAGATCGTCCTCTGGAAAAGCTTCCAAAATTGTATTAAAGTTAATCTGTTTTTTTGCTGTAGTTTCTGCATCAAAATGTTCATCGCAGCATTCCTTAAACATCGTTTTTAATTTTATTGTTGTCATTATTTAGCCTCCTTCAAAAGTTTAGCCCATTTGGTATTCAGTTCTTTTCCGAAAGTTCCAAGTTCGCAAGCGGCGTCCATCGCTTCACGCAGGGCTTCTATTAAAGCGTCGTGGGTATTGAGGCATTTTACTATACGGTCGGCGGCTTCCGTTGTGGTGGCGTCGGCAACAACCTCGCCGATTTTATTTCTTATTACTAATCCATTAGTTATTGCGTCGGTGTATAATCCTGTTGTTTTCATATTACACCTCCACCGTTGTGCTGGAGCCATCTGGGGTATGCAGAACAAACTCTGTTAATTCGATTTCGCTTTCACAAATAAAATCGCCCGAATCGTGTTTGAACCATTTGGTCCCGTGGTATTTATCTTCTGTACCTTGGGCGAAAGATTCTTTTATTAGGGTTTTTACTTCTAGTTCGTTGTGTGCTGTTTGCTTTTCCATCTGATCTCCCTGCCTTGCGGCGTTTTGTTTCTATATAGCTAATGTATAACATACTATATACACAATCAACTTCTATTTTCCGCCCCGTGTATTATTTTTAGACTTCTTCTTTTTGTTCAAAGATATGCCTAGTTTAGCGGCTGCGGCTTTGGCCCTTTCTATGGCTTCTGAAACCGCCATAGATTCGCTTACGCCGTAAATAACCCGCTGGTTGGGGCCGAAGTCGGCTTTTACCGATATAAGCGTAAGGTAGGCCGATTTTATTCGAATGGCGGTGGCTTCGGCTGGGCTCACGGGGTCACCGCCGGGGTTTTCAAATTCTTTTTAAGATTTTCGATTAAAATTTTAGCATCTGCTGGCATATTTCCAGAACTGCCGTTTTTTATCTCTTCAATTCGGTCCAGCTCAATTTGCGTGCGGATTATATTTTTTTCGCCCGCGCTCTTAATTCTTCCTTTACCGTTACCATTACCGTTACCATGAGGGTCGGTCGACCCTCGACCGGGGGTCGGTTGGGTGTCGGCTTGGGAGAGGTTGAAAGCTACTATATCGCTTTTAAACTTTTCAATCAGGTCAAATGACTCATTTATAAGCGGAAGATTAGAAACGGCTTCAACAATGGATTTCATCATGCTGCGCTGAGAAGGGTTTTTCACGTTCAGATTTTTGTACTGAAATTTTATAAACCCGGTAAGCCACATCTTCGTGTACGAGACCTCTATTATACGGGAACCCAAACCAAGTGCCTCAATATCGAGCCGTGTAATGGGCTCACCCAGATCAAAGCTGGCTTTCTTGAAATTCACTTCCCAGATCCCCACGCTGTCGCATTCGCAGAATAAATAAAACCAGAGAAGCTTCCGCCTGGAATCCACCTCGCCGAACCAATTTTTATCAAATATTTTTGTGTCTATAAAACGTTTAGACATGCAGTTGCCCCATTTTGCCCCTCTATGTTGTAGTCTCGCCTGCACGAAAAAATAGGCGAGACCAGAAAAGATAGAAATCTTCAATGGCCCCTGCATTTTTACGTGCAATAGTAGGTTTGACCGCCGAGCTATACGTTGACAACGTAAATCTAAGCCTAATGGCTAGGCGCGAAACCCCTTTTTATTTAGTTTGGCAAAATCAAGAAAATAGTGAAACCTACCCAACGAGTGAAAGACCTCGGGACAAAAACGGAACTAAAAAGCCGTTTCCGAGGTTTTGATCTCCCTTAACAGGGAGCACTTAGGGGGATCAAAAATGAAATCTACAGCTTAAAACCAAATAAATTATAGCGCTTTTTTTGAACCCCGGTGCGGTGGGTTTGATCTCTAGAATATTGTTTCCGCGAGCAGGCGGGATTTCAACGGAGAGCCAGAAACGACCGGGGTTTAATTCATATTACAAATAATTACATTTTAACAAAAGGAGAACCATGAAAGCCGAAACCGTAAAATATAAA
>JAYVIY010000405.1:0-2568 GCA_043769795.1 Pseudobdellovibrio sp.
AGCTGAGTTCTATGTTCTATTAATGAAAAACCAGGAACATCAGAATTTTACCCGCCTTTTAAAACTTAAAGACGTGGCAATAAAGCATTTTATCGACTCGATGGTGGTTAGCGAGCTGGTTGATATTAAATTTCCTCTACTCGATGTTGGAACCGGTCCGGGTTTTCCCGGTGTTCCACTCAAAATTAGATATTCAAAAGAAAAGATCTTGCTGGCCGAGGGTGTTCAAAAACGCGTAGAGTTCTTAAAAACTATTCGTGAAGAATTAGGACTGAATAACCTCGACATTATCGGACGCAACATCAATGAACATTTTGTCTACCCGGTTCAGTCTGTAATTACCCGAGCGGTCGAAGACATTCCGAATACATTAAAAAATGTATTAAGCTGTCTACAAGAAGGTGGATATGTCTACTTTATGAAGGGTCCGGGTGTTGATCCTGAAATTAAAATGGCCGCCGAGCTTTCTGAGTTTTACAAACTCGAGAAAGACATCACCTACGACCTAAAACACACTGAAAACCATAGGCGCCTAGTGGTTTACCGAAAAATAAAAAATGCACCGCTCCCCGATGACCCTGACGAAGAGGTTGAATAATGCAAATTACGTCTGCCAGCAATAGCCAATTTAAGCTTTGGAAATCACTCACAACATCAAAAGGTATTAAAGAAAATAATCAATTCTTTTTGATGGGTGAAAAACTAGTAGTCGAATTTATAGAAAATGCAGATGAATATAAAAAACGTGGCTTTCGGGCTGAATACATTATTCATGACGAAGAAATTTTATTTAAAACTGAAATCAAAAAAACTTTTTTGGCTCGAGAACTTTTTAAAGAACTCGATGTTTTAGGTACTAAAACGCCGATGCTGATTATTTCTTTCAATAATTTTATAGAAAAGCAATTTTCAAGCTCAGCCCGTGGACTAGAACTCATTTGCCCACTCGGCGACCCAAGAAATCTAGGCGCCCTGATTAGATCGAGCGCTGGTTTTTCAGTCAGTGAAATTATTTTGACTAAGGAATCAACCCACCCCTTTCTACCGCACTCGATAAAAGCGTCGGCCGGCGCGGCCTTATCTATTAATTTCACAAAAACAAACTTAGCTGTTTCAGAAATACCTCTCAATGGTGAAAACTACGCCTTAGCTCTTTTTGGAGAAAATATCACTTCAACAAAATGGCCGAAAAATTTGCGTCTTTGGGTCGGAGAAGAAGGCCCCGGGCTCAGCCTTGAACATTCACAGAAAAAAGTAATGAAATTTATAAATATCCCTACTGAAAATATCGAGTCTCTCAACGCAATGGTTTCAACCAGCATTGCAATATGGGAATGGAAAAAACAAAATTAGTTTCCGATTCTTTTGAAAAAGTGAAGTTTTCCTTCTTAATCCCTATCTTTGCCATTGGTAAAGTACAGCAATAATTCCTTCTTCCCTTTAAACTTGGTGAGTTGAGTTCTGGACAATTAATCGTACTATGATGCTTCTTCAAAAATCCGAATCGCAGTAATCCGAAAACCGCACTGTTCAACGAAAATTTCTTGTTCAGAACGTATTCTTTAGTTTTTATTTCGGTCTTTAGTTTGCACTGTTGCTCAATATGACAAAAATAAAAAACTTTAAAACGAATCAAAACCTTGTGCGCGATAGCCTGATGCGGGTTGTAGATCTGTCCGATAGAATACTAGAAAACGAAAAAGTTCTAGTAGAGATGCTTTATGAAATCGATCAACAAAAATTCTATGTGCTTTTCGGCTATAAATCTTTAATGGGGTTTTGTACTCAAGGTTTAAGACTTACAAAAACCCAGAGCCAACGAGTGGTAACAAATGTCAGGCACCACATCCCAAAGATTCAACGCGCTGAACCGATGGCAAACATAGAGATAGAGAATGTAATTAAGTATTATTAAATCTCAAATAGGAAAAAACTTCGAATTGTATGCAGATTAGCTGCGGATCAGCCAAACTTTATAAAAGGCTTCAATGACGATTTTTAATGACATCTTACTTTGGCCTACCCGGCGGTCTTCGAAAACAATAGGCACTTCTAGTACTTTATAACCCTGTTTTTGGGCTTTGTACTTGAGTTCAATTTGAAAACTGTATCCATTTGATTGAATGCTATCAAGTCCGATATCTTTCAGAACCTGAGATCTCCAGCCATTGAAGCCGCCCGTCCAATCCTGAATTGGGTAGCCCAATATCATTCGTGAATAAATACCGCCCCCGCGTGAAATCATTTTTCGGATGAGACCCCAATTGACAGTATGTCCGCCAGGCACGTAACGCGAACCTATGACTACGTTTTGAGTTTCAAGGGCCTGCAGAATTTTTACCAAATCTTCAGGGCGATGGGAAAAATCAGCGTCCATTTCAATGAGTGCGTCGTAATTTTTTTCGAGTCCCCATTTGAACCCGGCGATATAGGCTTTACCGAGTCCACTTTTTTGCTTGCGTAGAAGCAAATTAACTCGGGGGTTTAATTTCGAAAATTCAGTAACAAAATCAGAAGTTTTATCCGGAGAAGAATCATCCGCAACCAGAACATCGAATTTTTCATCCA
>JAYVIY010000406.1:0-34830 GCA_043769795.1 Pseudobdellovibrio sp.
CCAAAAGGTGAAACTCAATTATCTCCGGAAGAAAAATTATTAAGAGCTATCTTCGGCGAAAAAGCCGGCGATGTTCGCGATACTTCTTTGCGTGTACCATCGGGTGTATACGGAACTGTTATTGATGCGCAGGTTTATTCACGTGAAGGTTCAGATCGTGATGAGCGATTGGCTTCGATCATTGAAGAAAAACGTATTAAGTTAGAAAAAGACTTAGTCATCGAACAGAACGTTATCCGTAATAATGCTATCGAAAAATTGCGCGAAATCGTCATCGGAAAGAAAACAACCGGAATTCTATTAAATGAAGATGGAAGTCAGAAACTTTTAAATAAGGGTCAGGACATCACTTCAGCAGACTTAGAAACAATTCCTTTCGAGTTATTGAGCTATTTACCGCTTGAGCAAGATCTTGAATTCCAAGTGAGCAAGATCATTGACGGAGCACGTAATCAACTTGATGCCGTTAAACTTGTTTTCAATGAAAAAATTGATCGTCTTAAAAAAGGTGATGAGCTGCCTCCTGGAGTTATCAAAATGGTTAAGGTTTACGTTGCAATTAAACGTAAGCTGCAAGTCGGTGATAAGTTTGCCGGCCGTCATGGTAACAAGGGTGTGGTTTCTAAAGTATTACCTCAGGAAGATATGCCTTATCTGGCGGACGGAACTCCGGTTGATATGGTTTTAAATCCACTGGGTGTACCTTCTCGTATGAATATCGGACAGATCCTTGAAGTTCATTTAGGTTGGGCAGCGCTTAACTTAGGTAAACAAATCACGGAACAGCTGGAGAAATTCAACGCGGATTCTTTAAGAGCAAAAATGAAAGATATTTATCAGGATGCTGATATTTCTGCAAAAATTGATAGCGCTGATGAGGCTTCCCTGAAAAAAATGGCCACGGTCATTCAGGCTGGTGTGCACGTCGGTACTCCGGTATTTGATGGAGCTCAAGAGTCTGATATGCGTGATCTTCTTAAAAAAGCTCAGTTAACTTCAACCCAATCAATTTTAATTGATGGTCGTACCGGTGAGCCGTTTGCTAACCCGGTTACAGTTGGTGTTATGTACATGTTAAAACTTCATCACTTGGTTGAAGAAAAGATTCACGCCCGTTCAATCGGACCTTACTCACTTGTTTCTCAACAACCACTCGGCGGTAAAGCGCAATTCGGTGGTCAGCGTTTGGGAGAGATGGAAGTTTGGGCTATTGAAGCTTACGGTGCGGCTTACTCGTTGCAGGAATTCCTTACTGTTAAGTCAGATGACGTAGCAGGAAGAACACGCATGTACGAAAGTATTGTGCGCGGTGAAAACATTCTTGAGCCGGGATTGCCTGAATCATTTAACGTTTTAATTAAAGAACTTCAGTCGTTGGCGATGAACATTGAATTGGTAGAGTCAGACATTCTAACGGATGAGCTGCCTCTGAACGAAGAACCATCAACTAGTGATATCGTTAAACATTAACACTGAGAGTAGGAGTTTACTGTGAGAGATTTATTAAATTTTTTCGACAAACCAAAAGATCCACTTTCGTTTGACGCTGTAAGAATTTCTCTGGCATCGCCGGAGATGATTCGTGAGTGGTCATTTGGTGAAGTTAAGAAGCCTGAAACAATTAACTACCGTACATTTAAACCGGAACGTGACGGTTTATTCTGTGCCAAGATTTTCGGACCTATCAAGGATTACGAATGTCTTTGCGGTAAATATAAGCGAATGAAATATCGCGGAGTGATCTGTGAAAAGTGCGGAGTTGAAGTTACTCAGACCAAAGTTCGAAGAGAACGTTTAGGTCATATTGAGCTTTCTTCTCCTGTTGCTCACATCTGGTTCTTAAGATCTTTACCGTCACGTATAGGTAACTTATTGAATCTTTCGTTAAAAGATGTAGAAAAAATTCTATATTGCGAGTCTTACATTGTTGTTGATCCAATGGAGACAACTTTAGAAGAAGGTGCGGTTCTTTCTGAAGAAGCCTATCAAGCGGCTTTAAATGAGTTCGGACCGAACTTCAAAGCCGGCATGGGTGGCGAGTACGTCAGAGAGATGTTACGTAAAATCGACTGTGAATATTTGTCGCGTAAGCTCCGTATGGAACTTAAAGAAACAAAATCTGAAGCTGGAATCAAAAAACTCTCTAAGCGTTTAAAAGTTGTAGAAGCCTTCAAAGGTTCGTCTAACAAGCCTGAATGGATGATGTTAGAAGCGCTTCCGGTTTTACCTCCGGATTTACGTCCATTGGTACCTCTTGATGGTGGCCGATTTGCGACGTCAGATCTGAATGATCTTTACCGTCGGGTTATCAACAGGAATAATCGTTTGAAGCGTTTACAAGAGTTGAATGCTCCGGACATCATTATCCGAAATGAAAAGCGTATGCTTCAGGAAGCTGTTGACGCGTTACTTGATAACGGTCGTCGCGGTAAAACCTTTACTGGTCCGAATAAGCGTCCACTGAAATCTTTAAGTGATATGCTTAAAGGTAAGCAGGGTCGTTTCCGTCAGAACTTACTTGGTAAACGTGTCGACTATTCTGGTCGTTCGGTTATTACAGTTGGTCCGACGTTGAAATTACACCAGTGCGGTCTTCCGAAGAAAATGGCTTTAGAATTATTTAAACCATTCGTTTACAACAAACTTGAAGAAAAAGGTCTTGCTACAACAATCAAACAGGCTAAACGCCTTGTTGATCAGGAAACTGTAGAAGTCTGGGATATCCTGGCTGAAGTGGTAAAGGAACATCCGGTTCTTCTGAATCGTGCTCCAACTCTTCACAGACTTGGTATTCAAGCGTTTGAACCGGTTCTTCACGAAGGAAAAGCAATTCAGCTGCATCCTTTAGTTTGTACGGCCTTCAATGCCGACTTTGACGGTGACCAGATGGCTGTTCACGTTCCATTGTCAGTTGAGGCGCAGGTTGAAGCCCGCGTTTTGATGATGTCGACGAATAATATTTTATCACCTGCCAACGGTAAGCCTATCATCAATCCATCTCAGGACGTTGTCTTGGGATTGTATTGGATGACCCGTATCCTTCCTGGTGCAAAAGGTACCGGTAAGGTTTTCGCTTCTGTTCAGGTAGCACTTTACGCTTACGAAGCCGGTGTTGTAGAAATTCAGGCCGCTTGTAAAGTTAAAGTAAAAGGTAAGTTAGAAGAAACTTCAGTTGGACGCGCGATTCTTTCTGATGCGGTTCCTAAAGAAGTTCCATTTACTACAATCAACACAGTCATGAGTAAAAAATCGATCGCAGCATTAATCGATATGACCTTCCGACATGCAGGAGCGAAAGCCACTTGTATTTTGGCCGATCAGATTATGCAATTGGGTTTTAAATACTCAACAGTAGCCGGTCTTTCAATTTCTCTTGATGATATGATTATCCCGGCTTCAAAAGCGGCAATGATTGCAGAAGCTGAGAAACAAGTTGAAGAAATTCAGCAACAGTATGATGAAGGTCTTATTACGAACGGAGAGCGCTACAATAAAGTTGTGGATATCTGGGCGCAGACTTCTGATAAAGTTGCAAAAGAGATGATGAGCCAGATTGAAAAGCAAAAGTTCGTTGTTGATGGTAAAGAAATCATCGGCCCGTCATTCAATCCTATCTACATCATGGCAGACTCCGGAGCACGGGGATCATTCAATCAGTTACGTCAATTAGGTGGTATGCGTGGTCTTATGGCCAAACCATCGGGCGAAATTATTGAAACTCCGATTACGGCGAATTTCCGTGAAGGTCTAACAGTACTTCAATATTTCATTTCCACTCACGGAGCTCGTAAAGGTCTTGCCGATACAGCACTTAAAACTGCGAACTCTGGTTACTTAACACGTCGATTAGTTGACGTGGCTCAGGACGTCGTTGTTTCTGAAATCGATTGCGGAACTAAAAGCGGGTTGGATATCGTTCCGGTTTATGAAGCCGGCGAAATTATTCAGGGAATTGCAGATCGAATTTTAGGCCGTACCCCATTGCATGATATTATCGATCCGAACACCAATACAGTTTTAGTCAAAGCGAATTCAGAAATGGATGAAGCAATGGTTAAGAAAATTGACGACTTGGGAATCGAAAAAGTCACCATTCGTTCAGCACTGATTTGTGAAGCAACTCGCGGCGTTTGCGTTAAGTGCTATGGCCGTGATTTGGCCCGAGGAGCAACGGTCAACTTAGGTGAGACTGTTGGTATTATTGCAGCTCAGTCAATTGGTGAGCCCGGTACGCAGTTAACGATGAGAACATTCCACTTGGGTGGAGCGGCTTCCCGATCGGTTGAACAATCAGTGCATACAACACGTTACGACGGTGTAGTTAAATTGTTAAATATTCAATCTGTCAGAAATCGCAACGGTAAATTAACTGTTATGAATCGAAACGGACAGGCTTTAATAATTGATGAATCTGGCCGTGAACGTGAAAATTTCAAGTTAGTTTACGGAGCAATTTTAAACTTTGCAGATGGCGAAAAAGTAACTAAAGGTGCCACCGTTGCTGAATGGGATCCGTATTCAAATCCGATTATTTCAGAGGTAACTGCGAAGGTGAACTTCCAGGATATCGTAGAAGGTGTCACTATGGTTGAGCAGGTCGATGCTGTAACCGGTTTCACCACGAAAGTAATTGTCGAGTCTAAATCATCTGATAATAAACCGACTCTTCTTTTAGTTGATACGCACGGCAAGGTACTTAATTTGCCAGGTCGCGAAATTCCTGCGAGATACATGGTTCCAGTTGGCGCTCAGCTCTTGGTAACTGATGGTCAAGATGTTCATGCCGGTGATGTTGTTGCAAAAATGCACCGTGAGACTTCTAAAACCAAAGATATCACGGGCGGTCTACCTCGTGTTGCTGAATTGTTCGAAGCACGTAAACCAAAAGAAGCTGCGATCATTTCTGAAATTGACGGCTACGTCACTTTCGGTAAAGACGTTAAAGGTAAACAACGTGTAATCGTCACTCCTGAAATCGGCGAACAGCGAGAGTACTTGATTCCTAAAGGTAAGCACGTTGCAGTTCGCGAAGGTGAGTTTGTTAGAGCTGGTGAAGCCCTGATGGATGGACCGACGAATCCTCATGACGTTCTTGCTGTTCTGGGTTCGATAGCCCTCGCTGCATATATGGTTAATGAAGTGCAGGAAGTTTACCGTTTACAAGGTGTCGGTATTAACGATAAGCACGTTGAAGTTATTGTTAGACAGATGTTGCGTAAAGTTGAAATTATTGATGGTGGCGATACTCGGTTCTTGTCTGGTGAGCAGGCTGAACGTACTACTTTTGAAAAAGAGAACGACCGCGTATTGAAAGAGGGCGGACAGATCGCTACTTCAAAAGCTCTCCTTTTAGGTATCACAAAGGTTTCATTAAGTACTGAAAGCTGGATTTCAGCCGCTTCTTTCCAGGAAACCACAAAGGTTTTGACGGAAGCTGCGATTAATTCAAAAACGGATCATTTACGTGGTCTAAAAGAAAACATTATAATGGGTCGATTGATCCCAGCGGGAACGGGTCTTACGTCTTATAAACGTTGGAAAGTCGTTGTCACTGAAGATGAGGAAATGGAATCAGCAGCTTTGCCAATGGGTGGCTAGTTGCTAAATAAGTAAACATGAGGGTCATAATTTATTAGACCCTCACAGTTTGACAAAAAAACTTGACGATACTTGGTGTTATCGTTACTTTGTCGAACTGTTTAAATATTCTCAGGAATGTTTAATTTTGAAGAAAAAGGGGAATACGTGCCTACAATTAACCAGTTAATCAAGAAAGAGCGAAGCGTTCAAAAGAACCAAACTAAGTCGCCAGCTCTTGATAAATGTCCGCAAAAACGTGGAGTTTGCACTCGCGTTTATACTACGACTCCTAAGAAGCCAAATTCGGCTTTAAGAAAAGTTGCGAAAGTTCGTTTATCGAATGGATTTGAAGTAATTTCTTATATTCCTGGTGTTGGACACAATCTCCAAGAGCATAGCGTTGTTATGATTCGTGGTGGTCGTGTGAAAGATTTACCAGGTGTTCGTTACCACATCATCCGTGGAACCCTTGATTTACAAGGTGTTAATGGACGTTTAAGAAGCCGTTCTAAATACGGTGCTAAAAAACCTAAAAAATAAACTGAGGATTCAATATGTCACGTCGTAGTCGCACATTTAAAAGAGAAGTTATACCAGATCCAGTTTTCAAGGATATCGTTATAGCAAAATTCATTAACAAAATTATGGAGCGTGGTCAGAAGAGTACAGCTCAGAAACTTTTTTACGGAGCTTTAGACGAGCTTAATGGAAAAGTTCCCGGAGAAGAGTCAGTAAACGTAATGAAAAAAGCGTTAGAGAACGTTAAGCCTTCAATTGAAGTACGTTCGCGCCGAGTTGGTGGAGCTACATACCAGGTTCCTGTTGATGTACGTCCTACTCGTCGTTTGACTTTAGCTATGCGTTGGTTAGTTGAGTATTCTCGTGCTCGCGGAGAAAAAGATTTTTCTAAGCGTTTAGCCGGTGAATTACTTGATGCTTACAACAACCGTGGTAACTCAATTAAGAAAAAAGAAGATGTGCACAAAATGGCTGAATCGAACAAGGCTTTTGCGCACTACAATTGGTAATTTGAAATTTTAATGTCAGCAAATACGGTAAAAACTGAAGCTGATCTCAAGTTTACAAGAAATATCGGCATCATGGCTCATATTGATGCCGGTAAGACCACCACTACCGAACGAATTCTATACTACACAGGTAAAAGTCACAAAATCGGCGAAGTTCATGATGGCGCGGCTACCATGGACTGGATGCCTCAGGAACAAGAACGCGGAATTACGATTACGTCCGCAGCCACCACAGCCTTCTGGAAAAATTTTCGTTTTAATATTATCGATACACCCGGACACGTTGATTTCACTATTGAAGTAGAAAGATCTTTGCGCGTTTTAGACGGAGCCATAGCGGTCTTTGATGCGGTCAACGGAGTAGAGCCTCAATCTGAAACCGTTTGGCGACAAGCGAACAAATATAAAGTTCCGCGAATTTGTTTTATTAATAAAATGGACCGAGTCGGCTCCGATTTTGAAATGAGCGTGGGAACAATACGCGATAAACTGGATGCTTTGCCGATCAAATTACAACTTCCCATCGGCTCTGAAGATCAATTCACCGGAGTCGTCGATCTGTTGACTAAAAAAGCTTATACCTGGAAAGGTGCCACCGATCATAATTTCGCGGAAAGTGAAATTCCTGCTGAGATGTTGGCTATAGTTGAATCAGAAAGCGCTAACACGCTTGAAAAAATATGTGAACTTGATGATGCGCTTATCGATAAATTCTTAAATGGAGAAACGCCCAGTCTTGAAGAACTCAAAGCAGCGCTTCGGAAGGCCACTCTCGATATGCGGGCCTTTCCGGTTTTTTGCGGTGCTGCCTTTAAAAATAAAGGTGTTCAGCAATTGTTAGATGCCGTAATCGATTATTTACCCTCTCCGCTTGATAAGCCCATTGTTGTCGGAATGAATCCGGTTAAAACCGAACTCAGTGTTGAGTGTCATATGAAGTTTGATGAACCCGTCGCGGCCATAGCATTTAAATTGGCAAGCGATCCATTCGCGGGCTCCTTAACCTATGTCAAAGTTTATTCGGGAATTCTCAAGCTCGGCGAGCAAGTTTTCAATCCGCGAACTGAAAAAAAAGAACGCGTGCAAAAAATTGTAAAAATGCACGCGAATTCAAGAGAAGAAGTTGATCAGTTAAAAGCCGGTGATATCGGTGCTGTCATTGGCTTAAAGTTTACGTCGACCGGCGATACGCTTTGCGATACCCAGCGTTTGGTCGTTTTTGAATCTATGATATTCCCAGAACCTGTTATATCTGTGGTCGTCGAAGCAAAATCATCTGCTGATCAGGAAAAAATGATTGAGGGTCTTCAAAGACTTGAAAAAGAAGATCCTTCTTGCCGTCTTAGGACTGACGTTGAGACCGGTCAGATTTTGCTATCAGGTATGGGCGAACTTCATCTGGATATATTAGTCGACCGACTATTGCGAGAATATAAAGTTCAGGCCAATGTGGGACGGCCCCAGGTGGCCTACCGTGAAACTATTTCCACTAAAACAAGCTCTGATTTTATTTTCGAAAGACAGCTTGGGTCTGAAGAAAAGTATGCACAGGTTAAAATTGAAATTGAACCTATATCTCCAGCTGAAGGAGTGAAAATTATTTCGTCAGTTCAGCCAAGTAAAGAAATTCAACCTAATTGGATTAAGGGCTGCGAAAACGGACTTAAAGAGGCTTCAGAGGTTGGACCAATAGCCAGTTATTCAATGGTTGGTTTAAAAGTGACAATAAGATCGATTCTGTCAAAACCACAAATTACCGATGAAATCGCTTGTAAAGCAGCGGGATCGCTTGCTTTCCGAGAGGCTATTAAAAAAGTCGATGCGGTATTGCTCGAGCCCATGTTTAAATTGGAAGTAACTTGTCCTGACGATTTTATAGGCAACATCGTTGGAGATCTCAATTCTCGTCGCGGTAAAGTTTTAAATATGACTGTTAAGCCTGGTCAGGGTCAGGTCGTAATGGCTGAGGTGCCCTTGGCTCAGCTATTTGGCTATGCCACAGATGTAAGAAGTCTTTCTCAAGGAAGGGCTTTCTTTAGCATGGAATTCCTTGAATACGCTCCGGTTCCACCTAAAGTAAAAGCTGAGATTTTACACAAATTGGGCCGATAACCTCATTCCTAAAAACTTCAAAAATAATATTAACTAGCCCCTTGACTTTGAGCTTCGATTCTAACATATTCTCCTTTCTTGTTAACGCTACGGAAACCTCCATATTCAAAGCAGTCATGCTCTGTGGGTAAAGGTTTTGGCGGGCAGAATTAGGAAAAGAGAGTTATGCAAAGTCAAAAAATACGTATCAGGCTAAAAGCCTTTGATCATAAATTACTTGATCAATCGACTAAAGAAATCGTTGAAACTGCGAGACGTACTGGCGCGAAAGTAGCCGGACCAATCCCTCTTCCAACTCGGATTAATCGCTTCACCGTATTGAGATCTCCGCACGTAGATAAAAAATCTCGTGAACAGTTTGAGATCCGTACTCACAAACGAATGCTCGATATTTTAGAGCCGACTCAACAAACTATAGATCAGTTAATGAAACTTGATCTATCTGCGGGCGTTGATGTTGAAATTAAACTTTCTGCGAAATAAGAAGGAGTAGAAGATGAGCGAAACACAAAACTCAGAAACTCAAGCTACTTCATCTGAAGGAGTCAAGCTTAACGGTTTGTTTGCTTTCAAAGAAGGTATGGCTACGGTTTATAACGAAAAAGGCGAAGCAATTCCAGTCACTGTTTTACGTTATGAGACCTGGAAAGTTTCTCAGATCAAAACTCAGGAAAAAGATGGCTACACAGCAGTTCAATTGGCTGCGGTACCTAAAAAATCAAAAAATTCATCAACAGCTGAAGTGAATCACTTAAAATCAGCTGGATTTGAATCAGGCGCTCAGTATGTTAAAGAGTTACGCTCTGAAACATTACCTGACGGTCTGAAACTCGGGGATGCTCTATCTATCGATACACTTGCGAAGGGCGACGTTGTAAAAATCACTTCGACTTCAAAGGGTCATGGATTTCAAGGTTCGGTACGTCGCTGGAATTTTGCCGGCGGACCTGCAACTCACGGATCAAAGTTTCACAGACGACCGGGTTCTTCTGGTAACAGAACATGGCCGGGTCGTGTAATGCCAGGTAAAAAATTTCCAGGTCACTGGGGCGACGAAACTATTACAGTAAAAAATGTTGTAGTTGTTGATGTTATTGCTAGCGAAGGTGTTGTTTTAGTTAAGGGACCAGTTCCCGGAAGTAAAAACACCCTTGTTAAGCTGGTGAAGGGGTAATCATGGCTACAGTAAATGTTATAAATTGGAAAAAAGAAAAAGTCGGTTCAATTGAATTAGCTCCTGCGGTTTTTGAAGCAGAAGTTAAAAATGACGTTTTACATTCAGTTGTAAGATGGCAGTTGGCATCTCGTCGTCAAGGTACTCACATGACCAAAACTAAGGGTCTAGTAAGTGGTGGTGGTAAGAAGCCTTTCAAACAAAAAGGGACTGGTAATGCTCGTCAAGGTTCTACGCGATCTCCATTGATGCCAGGTGGTGGTACAATGTTTGGTCCGGTACCAAGAAATTACGCTTATGTTTTACCTAAAAAGATGAGAAAAATCGGTCTCTCAATGGCGCTTTCTCACCTGTTTAAAGAAGGCAAAATTTTTGTCGTTGATAGCATGGCTTCTGAAGGAAAAACTTCAGAGTTAAATAAGCGATTGAAAAATTTCGGCATTAAAAAAGCTGTTTTAGTTGATGATGTGTCAGATGAAAAATTCTTACTCGCAACACGCAACTTACAAAATTTCAAATACTTCCCGGTAGCGGGTCTGAATGTTTTTGATTTATTGAAGTTTGATGCTGCGGTTATCACTAAAAAATCTATTAACAAAATTATCGAGCGCTGCTCGTTAGAAAGCTAATTGGAGAAATAAGATGATACAAATAATAAAATCTCCATTAATTACTGAAAAGAACACAGCGTTATCTGAAGCGGGAACCTACGTTTTCGAAGTGCACATTGAAGCCACTAAACCAGAAATTAAAAAAGCTGTTGAGACAGGTTTTTCTGTAAAAGTTCAAAGCGTAAGAACTTCAGTTTGTCGTAACGACATGAAGTACAACAAGTTTGGCCTTTCGAAGATTCGTAGATGGAAAAAAGCTTATATCAAGCTTGCTGCGGGCCAAAAAATATCGTTATTTGAGGGAGCTTAGTCATGGGTTTAAAAGTTTATAGCCCCAGATCACATGCTAGCCGAGGAAGAATCGGTTTTGACTTTGCGGAGATTACTAAAACAACTCCGGAAAAATCATTAACTGTTCCACTTAAGAAAAAATCTGCTCGCAACAATCACGGGCAAATTACGATTCGTCACCAAGGTGGAGCTCACAAAAGACGTTACCGCTTAATTGACTTTAAGCGTACAAAACTTGAAGTGCCGGCTACGGTTGCTTCGATTGAGTACGATCCGAACCGTACTTGCCGTATTGCTTTGGTTCATTATAAAGATGGCGAAAAAGCATATATCTTGGCTCCAATCGGTTTGAACGTTGGCGACAGTGTTGTTTCTAGCGATAAAGCCGATATCAAGCCAGGTAATTGTCTTCCGCTTTCTGCGATGCCAGTTGGTGCGATCATTCACAACGTTGAGATGAGACCCGGTAAAGGTGGTCAAATCTGTCGCGGTGCCGGTGCTTCTGCTACTTTGGCCGGTAAGGGTGAGCAATATTGCCAAGTTCGACTTCCTTCAGGAGAACTTAAGCAGATTCTTTCAACTTGTAAGGCTTCAATCGGTCAGGTTGGAAATACAGATAATGAAAATATTAAGCTCGGTAAAGCGGGTGCTTCTCGTCATAGAGGTATTCGTCCGAGTGTTCGTGGTATGCACATGAATCCGGTAGATCATCCGCTCGGTGGTGGTGAGGGAGTTGGTAAGGGTCATCACCCTGTTACTCCTTGGGGTAAACCGTGTAAGGGTTTCAAAACTCGCCATAACAAGCGAACAAACTCTTCAATTATTAAACGTCGTAAATAGGAGATAGCGTGGCACGTTCGATTAAAAAAGGACCTTTTGTTGATTTGCATCTAACTAAGAAAATAGATAATGCGATTCAAAAAAACGATAAAAAAGTAATTAAGACATGGTCACGTCGATCAACGATTCTTCCAGAATCCATTGGCTTGACTTTTGCGGTGCACAATGGAAGAAAGTTTGTACCTGTTTACATAACTGAAAACATGGTTGGCCACAAGTTAGGCGAATTTGCGCCTACTCGTACCTTCCAAGGTCATGCTGAGAAAAAAGCAGCTCCTGCGGCACCGGCTGCAGCTAAGAAATAGTGGTGGTAGATAATGGAATCTAAAGCATCTTTAAAATTTACAATGGTTGGATCTCAAAAGGCCCGCCTAGTAGTTGATGTAGTTCGTGGAAAATCAGTTGATGAAGCTCTTAAGACATTAACCTACATGAATAAAAAAACTGCGTTATTGGTTAAGAAATTAATCGAGTCTGCAGTGGCAAATGCTGAATACAAAAAAACAATGAACATGGATAAGCTTTTCGTTAAGTCTATCACTGTTGATCAAGGGCCGGTTTTAAAACGATTCAGACCTCGCGCACAAGGTCGTGCTTTTGGTGTACGTAAGAAACTTAGTCATATCAATGTTGTCATTGGGGAGAGTAAATAGTGGGACAAAAAGTTCATCCGATTGGTTTACGTGTTGGTGTTATCAGAACTTGGGATTCTCGCTGGTATGCTAAGGGTCAGAAGTATTATGAAAATCTGCATGAAGACATTAAATTAAGAAAATATTTAAAAGCTAAACTTAAGCATGCCGGTGTTTCTAAAATTGAATTAGAGCGCGCAGGTAACAAAGTTAAAGTAATTATCCATACGGCTCGACCTGGTGTTGTTATCGGTAAAAAAGGCACTGGAATTGATACTTTAAAAGCTGATGTACAAAAACTGACTACAAACGAAGTATTCTTGAGCATACAAGAAGTTCGAAAACCGGATACTGATGCTCAGTTAGTTGCTGAGAGTATTGCAATGCAATTAGAAAAACGTATTTCTTGGAGACGAGCTCTTAAGAAAGCCATTGCTGCAGCTATCAAAGCTGGAGTAAGAGGTATTAAAGTACGGGTTTCTGGTCGTTTAGACGGAGCTGAGATTGCTCGTTCTGAATGGTACAATGAAAAATCAGTTCCATTGCATACATTAAGAGCCGACATTGATTACGGTACGGCGGAAGCATTAACTGCTTACGGTATTATCGGAATGAAAGTTTGGATTTACAAAGGTGATATCCTTTCTGCTAGAGAGGTTCAAGTTCAGGAGGCCGGCCGTGCTAAGTCCTAAACGTGTTAAGTGGAGAAAACAATTTATTGGTCGCGCGAGAGGCTTAGCTTACCGCGGTTCTAATTTAGATTTCGGTGATTTCGGATTACAGGCTTCTGAAGAAGGTCGTCTTACTGCAAGACAACTTGAGGCAGGTCGTGTTGCGATTTCAAGAACGATTAAACGTGGCGGTAAAATGTGGTGCCGTGTTTATCCGGATCTTCCTGTTACTAAAAAACCAGCTGAGACCCGAATGGGTTCTGGTAAGGGTAATCCGGAATTCTGGGTAGCAAGAGTTCTTCCGGGCAGAATCCTGTTCGAATTGAATGGTGTTACTAAAGAACAAGCTAAGGAAGCATTTTTGCGTGCTGCGCACAAACTTCCTTTTAAAACTAAATTTTTGGAAAGGGCTTAGTCATGAAATTTTCTGATGTTGAAAACAAGTCAGTGACTGAACTAATCAAACAAAAAAACGAACTTTCTACTAAGTTATTTGACATGAAGATGAAAAATTCTTTAGGACAACTTTCAAGTCCTCATCAAGTAAGAAATGTTCGTAAAGATATAGCTCGTATCAATACAGCTATTGTAAGAAAGGCAGCTAGATAGTTATGACAAATACTCAATCAACCACTACTAGAGGTCGTCGAGTCGAAGTGCAGGGCGAAGTTGTTGCTAACAAAATGCAAAAAACAATTTCGGTACTTGTATATCGAACAATCAGACATGAAAAATACGGTAAATACGTAAAAAAATCTTCAATCATTAAAGCTCATGACGAAAAACAGGAAGCTAAAGTAGGCGACACTGTTATTATTTTTGAAACTCGTCCATTGAGCAAAACAAAACGTTGGTCATTGTCTAACGTTGTGACAACAAAGTAAGGGTGCATATATGATACAAATGCAAACTAGACTAAATGTGGCAGACAACTCAGGCGCTAAAGAAGTAATGTGTATTAAAGTTCTTGGCGGTTCTAAGAGAAGATTTGCTTCAATTGGCGATATTATTGTGGTTTCTATTAAAGAAGCTATGCCGAACGCAAAAGTTAAAAAAGGCGATGTAGCTAAGGCTGTTGTGGTACGTACAATTCATAAATTGCGACGTCCGGATGGTTCTTACATTCGTTTCGACGATAATTCAGCAGTATTAATAAACGCAGCAAAAGAACCAGTTGGAACTCGTATCTTTGGTCCTGTTGCAAGAGAGTTAAGAGCAAAACAGTTTGTTAAAATTGTTTCTCTGGCTCCAGAAGTTATATAGGGGATAAGATGAGTCGTTTAAAAGAAACCTACAAAAAGGAAATTGTACCAAGTTTGTCAAAGCAAATGGGTTACAAGAGTTCAATGCAAGTTCCTCGTTTAGAGAAAATTGTAATCAGTGTTTGTACCAGCGAAGCTGTACAGAATCCAAAAATCGTAAATGGTATTGTTGAAGAGATCACGGCAATTGCCGGTCAAAAAGCAGTTATCACTAAAGCAAAAAAAGCGATTTCTAATTTTAAATTAAGACAAGGTATTCCAATTGGAGTACGTGTTACTTTAAGAAGAGATAAAATGTGGTCTTTCCTCGATCGTTTGCAAACACTTGCTTTGCCTCGCGTTCGTGACTTCCGTGGATTACCTCCAAAAGGTTTTGATGGCCGTGGTAATTACAACATGGGTCTGAAAGAACAAATCGTATTTCCTGAAATTAACTACGATCGTATTGAAAAAGTACGTGGAATGAATATTACAATTTGTACAACTGCCAGTAACGACAACGAAGGCAAGGCTTTATTAGAAGCTCTCGGTATGCCTTTCAGAAAGTAATGGGATAAAAAATGGCTAGAAAAGCTGCGATTGAAAAAAATAATAATAAGAAGGCAAAATCAACAAAGTACTGGAAGTACCGTGCTGAGTTGAGAGAGAAAGCTGTTAATTTTTCTCTGTCTGATGAAGCAAGAACCGAAGCTCGTAATAAGTTGCAGGCATTGCCTCGCAATACTTCTCCGAACAGAGTTACTACGCGTTGTCAGATCACTGGCCGGCCTCGTGGTAATTATAATAAATTCGGACTTTCAAGAATTGCTTTTAGAACACTTGCGCTTGACGGGAAACTACCTGGCGTGACGAAAGCCAGCTGGTAGGGGGAATAATGGATTCAATAGCAACAATGTTAACAGTTATTAGAAACGCATCTTCAGCAAAACTCGAAAAAGTTGATATGCCAGCTTCAAAACTCCGTGAGAACGTAGCTAAAATATTAATTAGCGAAGGTTTTGCACGCAGCTATAAAGTAGCTCGCGACAGTAAACAGGGCATTATGCGTGTTTACTTGAAGTATGACGAAGTAGGTAACCCTGGTTTTACTAATTTGCAAAAAATCAGTACTCCGGGCCGTCGAGTTTATATTAATGCCGGTAAAATTCCAGTTGTAAGATCTGGTACTGGTCAATCAATCATCAGCACAAGCAAAGGAATCATGACAGGTAAAGATGCTAAAACTAACCACTTAGGTGGCGAACTTCTTTGCTTGGTTTGGTAGGGTGTTATGTCAAGAATAGGTAAATATCCAGTCAATTTCGATGAAAAAGTTCAAGTTTCTGTTACAAACACGATCGTGACAGTAAAGGGAGCTAAGTCTTCTTTAAAATATGATTTAGATTCTCGTATCACTGCAAAAGTAGATGGCAAAAAAGTTTTGTTATCTCGAGTTGATGATTCTAAAGAGTCAAAATCATTACATGGTTTATATAAAGTTTTGCTTCAGAATGCAGTCGACGGTTTGACTAAAGGTTTTACAAAAACTTTAGAATTACATGGCGTTGGATACCGCGCGAATGTTCAAGGAAAAAAACTTGAACTATCTTTAGGTTTTTCTCACCCAATCTCTTTTGATATTCCTGAAGGAATTGAAATTAAAGTTGAGAAGCAGATCACTATTAGCGTTACCGGAGCTGACAAAGCTTTGGTTGGCCAGGTGTCAGCTGAAATCAGAAGCTTTAGACCACCAGAGCCGTATTTAGGTAAGGGTGTTCGTTACGCCGGTGAGCACATCCGTCGTAAAGCCGGTAAGTCTGCAGGTAAGTAGTAAATTGAAATAGTTTTTTGAAATAGTTTTTTATAGCTAAGAGGTATTATATGAAGTTAAGAGTTTCGAAACACACGTCTGCAAAGACGAAAAACAGAATGAAGAAAAAGATCAGAATCAGAAAAACTGTAAAAGGTACTTCTGAGCGTCCTCGATTGTGTGTTTTCCGTAGTGCTAAACACATTTACGCTCAGGTTATCAATGATGATCTGGCGCAAACTGTTCTCACTGTGTCTTCTTTAACATTAGAATCTAAAGCAACTGGCAAAGAGCTGGCTAAAACAGTCGGTAAAGCAGTAGCAGAAGCTTCTTTGAAAAAGGGAATTAAGACTGTAGTTTTTGATAGAAACGGATTTATCTATCACGGTCGTGTTCAATCTTTAGCAGACGGCGCTCGCGAAGCCGGCTTAAATTTTTAATCGGAGATTAGATGGAAAAAATGAACGTAAATGACATGGAAGAAAAAGTAGTAGCAATCAACCGCGTAACAAAAGTTGTTAAGGGTGGTCGCCGATTTTCTTTCGCAGCTTTAGTTGTCGTAGGTGATAAGGTTGGTCAAGTGGGTTTCGGTAGCGGTAAAGCCGGCGAAGTTCCTGAAGCAATCGGAAAAGCCACTCGATCTGCAAAAAAGCAGTGTCGCGAGGTCAATCTTAAAGACGGTACTATTCCTCATGAAGTCATCGGTAAATTCGGAGCAGCAAAAGTTATTATGAAACCAGCTTCTGCAGGTACCGGAGTTATCGCCGGCGGAGCAGTACGTGCTGTTCTTGAATCTGTCGGAGTTAAAGACATTTTAACTAAATGCGTGGGTACAAGAAATCCTCACAATGCTGTACGAGCTACTTTAAACGGTTTATCGCAGCTTAAGAAATTAGGAGCGGTATAATGTCTAAAACTTTTGAAATTAAATTAAAAAAATCAATAATCGGATGCAGCCCAACTCAGTTGAAGACTTTGGAAGCGGTGGGCTTAAAAAAAATTAATCAAATCGTTACTAAAGCTGACACACCTGCAAACAGAGGCCAGCTTTATAAAATTCAACATTTAGTTGAAATAACTGTAAATAAATAATCGGAGTTCTTTATGAGTTTATTAGCAAAACTTGCCCCTAAAAAAGGTTCAACACATTACCAGAAACGTATCGGTCGCGGTATCGGTTCAGGCATGGGCGGAACTTCAACTAAAGGTCATAAAGGTCAGTTAGCCCGCACCGGCGGAACTGTAAGACGCGGATTCGAAGGCGGACAAACTCCTTTATCTCGTCGGTTGCCAAAATTTGGTTTTACGAATGCAGCATTTGCTAACGTATTTCAAATCGTTAACCTTTCTGATTTAACAAAAGTTCAGGGCGCTGTAGATCCAACTTCTTTGTATAATGCTGGTTTGATCACTAAGTCTGCACAAGTTAAAATACTTGCTAAAGGCGAGTTAAAGGGCGCATTCAAAGTTAAAGCTCATGCATTCAGTGCAAAAGCAAAAGAAGCGATTGAAAAAGCTGGTGGTACTACTGAGGTAATCAAGTAGTGGCTGATCAAAATAGCGACAAAGGTTTGGGTAGTCTCAGAAATAAAATATTTTTCACCTTAATTTGTCTAGCTGTTTACAGGATCGGTGTTCACATACCCACTCCTGGAGTTAACGGCCTTGCGGTTTCTGAGTTTTTCAATTCACAGAATCGCGGTATTTTCGGTTTATTCAATACATTCAGCGGTGGTGCTCTTTCGCAATTTTCTGTATTTGCATTGGGTATCATGCCGTACATCTCTGCTTCGATTATTTTTCAATTATTGACCTCAGCGATACCTTTTTTAGAAGCTTTGAAAAAAGAAGGCGAAGCCGGTCGTAAGAAAATCAATCAATACACAAAGTATGCAACTGTAGTTCTTGCTGTTATTCAGGGTTACGGAATCAGTACGTGGTTATCCAGTCAAACTACTGGCGCTGGGCAATCTCTTTTGTCTTCAGGCTCACTTGGAATTTTTCCGTTTAAGTTCGTTACGGTACTAACTTTAGTAGCAGGAACATGTTTCATTATGTGGTTGGGCGACCAAATCACTGAACGTGGAATCGGAAATGGTACGTCTTTGATTATCTTTACAGGTATTGCGGCAGCAATTCCTTCAGGTGCGAATCAACTTTTTGAGTTGATAAAGTCGGGCGAATTAAAGGTCATTTTGGCAGCCGTCTTGTTAATATTCATGATCGTAGTTATTGCTGCGGTTATCTTTATGGAAGTCGCACAACGAAGAATTGCCATTCAATACAGCCAGAGACTGGCTAACAATAACATGGGTTCTTTGGCTTCAAGTCATTTACC
This sequence comes from Pseudobdellovibrio sp., assembly GCA_043769795.1. GTDB lineage: Bacteria > Bdellovibrionota > Bdellovibrionia > Bdellovibrionales > Bdellovibrionaceae > Pseudobdellovibrio. The sequence continues at coordinate 18,329 of JAYVIY010000406.1, forward strand.
TATTAAAATAAATTTTGCCGGAGTTATTCCGCCAATTTTTGCCAGTTCGCTGTTGATGTTTCCAAGTACATTAGCGCAGTTCATGGATTTGCCTTGGTTAAGAGCTATGAGCGACTCTTTGAATCCCAATGGAGTTATTTATAATATTCTGTTCGTACTTTTTATTATATTTTTCTCATTCTTTTATACTGATATCGTATTTAATGCGGATGAAGTATCTGAGAACTTGAAAAAGTCAGGCGCTTTTGTTCCTGGCATCAGAGCCGGTAAAAGCACTGCAGACTTCATTCGTTATGTCTTAGACAGAATTAATGTCTTAGGTTGCGTTTATCTTTGTGTAATTTGTATTTTACCCGGTTTACTAGTTCAGTTTATGAATATTCCGTTTCATTTCGGTGGAACCAGTTTGTTGATTCTTGTGGGTGTTGCAATAGATACTTCTCAACAAATACAGTCGCATTTGCTTTCTAGTAAGTATGATTCCTTCTTAAAGGGCGTTAAAATTCGCAGTAGAAGGGTTCAGTTTTGAATATTATTTTAATAGGGGCTCCAGGCTCGGGTAAAGGCACCCAGGCTCGGAGATTTATTGAAAAATATAACTTTGTTCAACTTAGTACGGGAGATGTTCTCAGGGCCGCAATAGCAGAAAAGACCGAGATAGGTCTTTTAGCCCAGAGTTACATGAACCAAGGTAAACTTGTACCGGATGACGTGATGATAAACCTGGTTGGGGTTTACATGAGTCAACAAGCGGGAAAATCAGTCATTTTTGATGGTTTTCCAAGAACTGTGGCGCAAGCTGAGAGTTTAAACTCGATGCTCAAAAAAAGTGCCATGAAGATCGATAAAGTAGTTTATTTTAAGATCAATCCTCAGATCTTAACAAAACGTCTAACCGGTCGCAGAACTTGTTCTCAATGTGGTGAGATTTACCATATCGAGAACAAACCTTCGAGTAAGGGCCACATTTGTGAAAAGTGTGGAGGCTCTCTGACTCAAAGGCCTGATGATAGGGAAGAAGTAATAAGTGAGCGTTTGGCTCAGTTTGAAAAGAATACGGGTCCTACGATCAGTTTCTACAGAGAACAAGGTAACTTGGTTGAAGTGGATAGTGAGCAAGAACCAGATATAGTTTTTGAACAAATTATTAAAATTCTAGGATTGGCTAATTAGAGCTAGACTAGGTTTATAGACAGTGTTACTAATTGTAACCTTTTGCGGAGTATTGCTATGAAAGTCAGACCATCAGTTAAAAAGATTTGTAATAAATGTAAAGTTATTAAAAGAAAAGGTGTTGTCAGAGTTATCTGTGAGAACGCGAAACACAAGCAAAGGCAGGGCTAAAATATGGCACGTTTAATGGGTATCGACTTACCTCGAAATAAACGAGTAGAAGTCGCTCTAACTTATATTTTCGGAATCGGACGTTCTCGCGCTCGTCAAATATGTCAAGAAGTTGGCGTGGTTGATACACTCAGAACAGATGCTTTAACGGACGAACAAATTGCATCAATGCGTGCAATGATTGAAGCCCAATTTAAAGTTGAAGGTGATTTACGTCGTGATGTCAGCATGTTTATCAAACGTTTAACAGATGTTAACTGCTACCGAGGAACAAGACACAGAAAAGGTCTTCCGGTTCGTGGTCAGAACACACGTTCAAACGCTAGAACTCGTAAGGGTCCTAAGAAAACAGTAGCTAATAAGAAAAAAGCCGTTTAATCGCATAGGGTGAAAAAATGAATACTACAAATACAATGGAAAAAAAGCCCTCTACGGCTAAGAAAAAAGTTAAAAAAAATATCGTACAAGGTCAGTGCCATATAGCGGCTGGCTTCGGTAATGTTATCATCACTTTCACCGATCCGGCTGGAAACACAGTTTCTTGGTCTTCTGCAGGACACATGGGTTTCAAGGGCAGCCGTAAAGGCACTCCTTTCGCAGCTCAAGTTACTTGCGAAGATGCAGCTAAAAAAGCAATGGATAGCGGAATGAAATCAGTTGAAGTACTTCTTACTGGACCCGGCGCAGGCCGCGAGCCAGCAATCAGAGCTTTAGCCGGAACCGGAATGAGAATTTTATCTTTAAAAGATATCACTCCAATCCCTCACAATGGATGTCGACCGCCTAAGCGTCGAAGAATTTAATTGGGGTAAATTATGAGTTGTGTAACTAATTCAGTTTGTAAATTATGTCGTCGTGAAAACATGAAACTTTTCTTAAAAGGTGACAGATGTTATTCAGACAAGTGTGCTTTTGAAAGAAGACCATACCCGCCGGGACAGCATGGTCAATCAAGACTTAAGTTTTCTGAGTTTGCTCTTCAGTTGCGTGAAAAACAAAAAGCGAAAAGATATTATGGTCTTTCTGAAAAGCAATTCCACAGATACTTTGAGCTCGCTGATCAATCAAAAGAAATTACCGGTAATGCACTTTTGAAATTCTTAGAAATGAGATTTGATAATGTTGTTTATACTTTGGGTTTTGCAAATTCTCGTCGTGAAGCGCGCCAGTTGATTTCACATAATCACTTTTTGGTTAATGGTAAGCGAGTTAATATCGCCAGCTTTTTAGTTAAAAAAGGTGACGTTATTGAAGTTGCGGCTGCAAGCAAGGAAATAAACAAAATCTTATCTGCTATTCAAGCAGTTGCACGTCGTACAATTCCAAGTTGGCTTGATGCAAATCATGCTGCATTCAAAGGAACGGTCAAAGATCTTCCAATGCGTGATGAAGTAACAATTCCAGTAGAAGAAAGTATGATCGTAGAGTACTACTCTCGATAATAAAGGGGTAAATGATGCAAGAGCACTATTATAAATTTTGGAGAGAATTAATTAAACCAAAAGGATTTGAGATCGAGCGCGATACTCAATCTGTAGAGTATGCTAAATTTGTTGTACGCCCTTTAGAGAGAGGCTTTGGAGTTACTCTTGGTAATTCTTTAAGACGAATTCTTTTGAGCTCAATGATGGGATCGGCAGTGACTGCAGTAAAATTCGACGGAGTTTTACACGAGTTTTCTACTTTACCGGACGTATTAGAAGATGTTTCGGATATTATTTTAAATTTAAAACAAGTTCGATTCAGACAATTCAATTCAGAGACCCTTACTTTGAGAATATCAAAAAAAGGTCCCGGAGTTGTAACTGCCGCTGATATAGTAACTTCTGATAAAATTGAAATTTTAAATCCACATCAGCACATTGCTACTTTGGGCAATAGCGCTAATTTCAACGCTGAGTTACTCGTGTCTTACGGACGTGGCTACGCTCCTGTTGAAACAAGCACTGAAGACCTTCAAGTTGGCTTCATTGGCGTGGATGCTTTACACAGCCCAATCAGAAAAGTAAATTACTCTGTATCAAATGCTCGAGTAGGACAAAGAACAGACTATGATTCTTTGGCCCTTGAAGTTTGGACAGATGGTTCTTTAAAACCTGAAGAAGCGGTTTCTCTGGCTTCTAAGATTTTAAAAGAACAATTACAGATTTTCTTAACTTTCGATGAGTCTTTAGAGCCTTCAGACGAAGTTAGAGGAATGGGTTCGTCTACATTGAATGAAAATCTTTTCAGATCAGTAGATGATTTAGAATTGAGCGTAAGATCGGCGAACTGTCTGAAAAATGCTAACATCCGCTTCATCGGTGAATTAGTTGTAAGATCAGAAGCTGAAATGCTTAAAACTAAAAACTTTGGTCGCAAATCATTAAACGAAATTAAAGAAATTTTAACGACAATGGGCTTAGGTCTTGGAATGAAGATCGAAGGATGGCCTCCTCCGGGATGGGATCCTAATCAGATGCCAGTGTCAGTTAAAAAAGAAGTACAATAGGAGTTCGACATGTCATCACATCGTCGTTTAGTAAAACATTTTAGTCGTAAGAGTGGCCCGCGAAAGGCCTTAATACGTGGATTAATGGTTTCTTTGGTTGAGCACGGTCGTATTAAAACTACGGTTTCTCGGGCTAAAGAATTGCGTCGCCACATTGAAAGAGTTGTTACTCTTGGTAAAAAAGGTGATTTAAATTCAATTCGCCTTGTAATATCTCGATTAGCAAATCAGGATCTTGGCCTCGATTTAGTGAAGAATATTGCTCCACGATTTAAAGATCGTGACGGCGGTTATACTCGTGTTGTCAAGATCGGGCGTCGACCTGGCGATACAGCTGAAATGGCTTTCTTAGAGTTTGTAGATTTCGACTGGAAATCTAAAGTTGCAAAAACAACGGCTAAAGCTACTAAAGAAGATAAAGTTGCTAAAAAAGTTGAAAGCAAAAAGAAGAAATTAAAATCTTTAGCTGCAGCTAAGACTAAAAAAGGTATCCGACAAATGAAAAACAAATCTCGCGCGGCAATGCACGCTGCAAGATAGTTTTAAGCAAAATATTTTATATGAAAACCCAAGCTAATAACTTGGGTTTTTTTTTGGAAAATGGATTGAAAATGAAGATTAAAATTACCTTAGCTTTTTTGGTGTTATCGATTCTATTCGTTTTTTTGGTGTTCAAAGGCAAATACTTTTCTGTTAATCAAGGTCCGGAAGTCGCGGGCACGAAGAATGTTTTAACTTCTGAGGCCGTAGTCGGTAAATTTGAAACTTCTGATCTCAGAGACTATAAAGGCAATAAAATTTCTATCGCCAAAGCTTCGCTAGCGGGGCACCAAGGCATTATTATTCATCTTTGGGCCTCATGGTGCGCTCCATGCGTAAACGAAGTGCCTGAGCTTATTGCGTACGCTAAAAAAAACCCAGACGTTAAGTTTATAATAGTTTCGCTTGATGATATCCAGGACGACATTGCCAAGTTTTTAAAGAGCTTTCCTGAATTTGATTCGGATAAATTTATTAAAATTTGGGATGGTCCAAATGCAATTTCTAAATATTTAGATGCGGATCGCTTGCCGATGAGTGTAATTATTCGGAAGGATAAGCCCGAACCACAAATTGTAAAGTCTGTGGTCGATTGGAAAACATTTAAGCTCTAATACTTTTAGAGCCCTAATTTTTTCTTGGCTTCTTCTAATTGTTTTTGGGCATCGCCCTGAAGCTTCTTCTTGGCTTGATCTTCAGTGTCTTTTTTTGCCTGGGCTATTTTTGTCTCGGCTAAAGCCTTTTGCTCATCGATTTGAGACTGAACTTTTTTGAGTTCACCTGACGCTTGATTCTTAATTGAATCAACTTGCGAGGTCAATTGAGCACGGGCTTTTTCAACTTCAAGAGTTATCGATTTCTGAAGTTGAGCATTGGCCTCATTGATTTTATTCTGCAGCAGTGATTGGAATGACTTCTCTAGGTCGCCGGCAAGGCTAGAGCGAATATCAATCGCCAGATTCTGAAGCTCACCTTTGGCGGTGGCCTGCAGGTCAAACTTAGAAATAGAGCCCAACGATGACTTTAATATTTCGTCAATAGTTTTATCTTCGGAGGAAATAGCAAACTTGACGTCACTAAAGGTATTGTTCAGCTTTACATCGAATTCTTTAAGTCCAACAACTTTGGCTCCGACTGTCAGTTTTGAATCAGTTACCGGAATGGAAATACTGCCGTCTTTTGACTGCAGCAACTGCAGATTATTGAGCGGATAAGAATTAACAGTAAAATTGAATTCAATTATAGATTGTTTTTCCATATTATTTAGGACGGCATTCAGTTCGATACCTTTAAAGTTCAGCTTATTGAAATCGCCTTCAATTTTTGCAGTGGTCGGGCGGCCGATCTGGTTTTGATTCGAGGTGATATTGCTGATCGAGCCCGAAAAATCTCCGTAATCAGCCTGTTTATTTGATTTTGAACTGACAGCTATTTTTTGAATCCAAAATAACGGATAGCCATTTTTGACCGGAAATTCATAAGTAACACCGCTGGTTCGTGGATGAGGCTGAATACTTGTGTCGACCTCGCTTTCTTCTTTTTTACCAGCAACTATTTTGGCGTATTTCGGCGGAAGATATTTTTCAGCGAGGGCCTTGTAGGTGTCGAGTTTTTTCGTGTACGGGGTGAGGTACCCCATAAAGAGCGTTTTCGCAAAACTTGCGGCATCGATTTTAGGAATTTTTAAATGGGACTTAAGATTCTCAGTATCTTCTTTTATTTGTTTGTCGATACTTTTATAGTCGGTGTCGATTGATTTAAGATCAGTATCGAGTTGTGATTTCAGGTCCTGAACCAGCTTCGACTTCGCGTCCATTTCACTCATGATTGATTGGACTTCTTTTACGGAAGAATCCAGCTCCTGTAAGCTCGCAAAGTCTTTGGTTTTAACTTTACCCAGTTTTTCTTTTAGACCATTGAGTTCCTGGCCGGTTGGGAGGGTTTTCAACTTTGAAGCCCAGTCACTCTGCTTAGTCGACCATTTTGCATTCATGTCACTCAACAATTTTTTTGAAAGCAGTTGAGATTCTAATGATTTTAGCTGGCTTTCAAAGTTTCCTGTTTTGAGAAACTGGGCCGTATCTCCTAAGATGTTGTTTTGGTTTTCACCCTCAAGTTTATTGAGGGCTTTCTCTTCTAGTTGTTTGGTAAAACTGGGTTTGTCTGATGCCGGTTCCGGTGGAGCAACCTTTCCGGTAAAAGCTCGTTTAGACATAAACTGAACGCCTTCGACGGCAATTTCCTCAACTACAAATTTGACCCGCAAAAGCGCATCCCATTTGACGTCGAAACGCATGTCGCCGAGCTCGATCGAATTGAAATCGGGTTTTTCGGCATTTGTTAGTTCAATTTTTGAAATCTGTACGTTGCCTTTTAGAAATGAACTTTGAAATTTTCCGATATTCAACTCAGAGCCTAAGGCTTTATACCCCACCCATTCGATCGCTTTTTTCATGTGAAGATCAAAGAAGAGCAGAAAGTACAAGTAAGCGAGAATTGAAATGATTAAAAAAGGGATAATGGCGTTCCAGCGAATGACAGACTTTGGTTTTTGAATCTTTGCTTCGCTCATTTTAGCCACCATATAGATTGTTGTATTTTGTGTACCAGAGATAGAATTTTGAGGCCTTCATCAGTTTCCAGAACTTAGAGGTTTCGACTTTCTGTACGATGTTTGCCTGGTATTGAAAAATCATTTTTTTGAACACAAAGTATAAAAACGGACAAAGCAACAACGAGATAATGAACGACCCGAAGATAATAGAATTATTAAATCGTGTCATGGGCAATAATGGTACATTATACATTGATGTCCAAAGAGGGCGCAGCGAGGGGTTTTCAAGAAAAAACCTTCCGATAGGATCTGCAACGGGATCTAAAATAAATGCGATGAATTTAAAGAAAAAGGCCGAAAGAAATGCAGCACCGAGCTGTACTCTGAAAAGGAAGACAATAATTAAAACCAGCAACGTCTGCAGTGAAAGAAAAGGTGCAAAGCCAAGAAATACTCCGAAGGCCAGACCCGCAGCGATCTGCCCTTGTCCGGTGTCGGAATGGAGAAGTCGGATGAGACCGATGAGTTGTTTAAACAGTAATGTCATTTGGATTCCTTTTCACTTTTTTTAAATTACTTCAAAGGCCTGTTTGAGATCGTCAATAATATCAGAATGATCTTCGATTCCGATGCTCATTCTGATCAATTTTTCTGGAATTCCGGATTTGGCCTGCTTTTCCTTAGGAACCGCTGCGTGAGTCATCAGTCCGGGTACTTCGATAAGTGTTTTAATCAGTCCGAGACTTACAGCTAAAGTTATTGCGTAACTGTTCTGGGCTACGTGATTGATAAATTTTTCAGTTTTCTGGGTGCTGCCCTTTAAAATAAAGGTGAGCATTTGGCCGGGTGCAAATTCGTCTGTTGGAGACTTTAACAAAGCTTGAGCTAGTTTATACTGAGGAAATGACTTTAGGCCCGGATAAACGACTTTTTCAACTTTCGGATTCGACTCAAGAAACTGTGCAACCTTCAGCGCATTTCTTTGTTGGGCCTCAAAGCGTAAAATCTGCGAGGGAATTCCGTAGACCATAATGTTCCAGGCCGAGTGGGGATGCATGATAGCCCCGAAATCCTTTCTGATCAGAAGTAGCGCGCTTAAATTCTTTTTTGCAGTGATGACCGCTCCACCCATTTCTGTTCCGAAGCCGGCAATATTCTTTGTTAGACTCTGAATAACAAGATCGGCGCCATGTTCAAGGGGGCGCAAGCCCCACGGTGTGGCAAAGGTATTGTCGACAATAACTTTTAATTTGTTCTCTGTACTTCGATTTTTGTTTTCGGCTCTAACCAGTTTACATATTCGGTCAAGATCGATGAGTTCGAGTGAAGGATTTGAGACAGATTCGAAAAAAATGGCTTTGGTGTTTTTGTCAGTGAGATCTTTCGCTGTTAGCTCGTTAATATTAATCAACTTATTTTCAATTCCATAGCGCGGAAGCCACGAAGTGATAAGGCTATAAGTACAGCCATAGAGTGTATTATGCGAAATAATTTTGTCGCCGGATTTCAAAAATGCCAGGAAACAGGCTGAAATTGCACCCATACCACTAGAAAAACTGACTGCGGTTTCGCCGTTTTCCATTTTTGCCAGCTGTTCTTCAAGCATTTTTGAAGTGGGTTCTTCAAGGCGGTCATAGATCCAAATCGGCTCATTGTTCTTCAGGGAATCTTCAAAGCGCTTGGGGTTTGCAAATAACTGGAAACCATCGGCACCGCGCTTCAGTGACTTCAGCCTGAAGGTCGTAGAGGCTGTCATTGGCGGAATAAGATGATGTGAGAATTCCCAGGCCTTTGTTTTTGCGGTGCCGTGAACATTAAATGTTTTTATTGATTGTTTTTTTTTCAGATCGTACTGCTTTCTACTTCGGCCTTCATTTTCGGCATGAAAGAGAAGATGGCTCCACCTATTAAGGCGTAGAATAAATTGAAAATTTGTACTGCGGTTATTGCGGTAATTGTAGCTTTAGCCAGATCTTCGCTGATTTGTGAAAACATCACATAAATTGCGGCTTGTCCAACTCCGATTCCAGCGGGAAAAATTGGAATCGCAGAAGCAACAAAGCTAAAACAGCAAAGTGCAAAGAACACAAAAAATGAAGGTGGCGGGGCCCCTAATGTACGAACAACCTCGTACATGAAATAAATGGTGATGAGTTGGCCAGCAAAACTAAGCAAAAAACTTTTTAATTGCAATTTGAAGTTTTTGAAAGTGACAAATGTAAAATGCAGACTGGATACGAGTTTTTCTAATTTAAGGAGCAATGTGGAGTTTCTTGTTGATAAGTGATTGGAGATTTTCTTTAAAACGGTCGGAAGGAATAGAAGAGAAGCAACAACGCTAACAAACAGAAAGCCGTTCAAAATCAGAAACTTCAGAATGTAATCATCGTTATGATAAAAATACTCGATCGATAAAAAGAGAAAAGTAAAACTCACCATTGAGAACAGGCCAAAAACACGATCAGAAAGAACAGTAGAAAGAGCTTGCGATCGAGTGGCCTGATTGTTTTTGGAAAGTTCGAGAGCTTTAACGATATCGCCACCAACGCCGCCCGGAATGAAAAAATTAAAAAAATAACCAACCAGATTAAGCTGCACGACTTTTGTGATATTTACTTTTTCCACGAGATTAATGAAAAGTTTCCATCGTAAAGACGCAACCAGAACCTGGATAAAAAAAATTACAAAGCCTAAAATGATAATTGTCGAATGGGTCAAAATAAACTTGAGTTGCTCGACCTGAAATGGACCTTTCTTTATCAGTATAAAAATAAGCAATAATGCCAGAAGCGGGCGCCAGATTTTTTTAAGAAAATTCATTGTTTTATAATGACTTGAGAGGATTCAGAGTTCAATAAGTTATGCGTTATTATGAGTTTTGAAAATCAGCTGCAAGTTCTTTAGAAATGATTCCAAATTTTTTAACGGAAGAGAGGTGGGTCCGTCGCATAAAGCTTCAGCAGGATTGGGGTGGGTTTCCACAAAAACACCATCGACTCCGATTGCAACAGCCGCGCGTGCTAAAGGCCATACCATATCTCCACGTCCACCGCTGGACTCGCCTGTTGCGCCGGGCAATTGTGTTGAGTGTGTACAATCCATTATGACCGGAAACCCAAGCCTGCGCATTTCAACTAAACCAGTCATGTCGTTTATTAGTCGATTATAACCGAAAGTAGTTCCGCGTTCACAAAGCAAAATTTTATCGTTTCCGACTTGAGTTGCTTTTTTAGCAATAGATTTCATATCCCACGGCGCGAGGAATTGCCCCTTTTTAATATGAATAACGCGATTTGTTTTGGCCACGGCAACAAGTAAATCAGTCTGGCGCGACAAAAATGCCGGAATCTGAATAACTTCGGCGTATTGTGCGGTTTCTTCGACCTGAATTGTTTCGTGGACATCTGTAATCAGCGCACATCCGATTTTAGATTTTATTTTATCTAGAGACTTTAGTGCAGAGTTCATTCCGGGGCCGCGAAAACTATTTGAACTCTGTCGATTCGCCTTATCGAAGGAACACTTTAAAATCCAAGGAATCCCAAGTGCATCTGTAACTTTCTTTATTTCAAGGCCCGTTTCAATGACCATTCCTTCATCTTCAATAATGTCGGGGCCGGCGAAGAGCACGAAATTTTTAGTATCGCCCCAAGTGATTTTTTTAGATGAGGTCTCAAGTGTGACTAACTTTTCAAGCGGTGTAAATTCAGTATTCATAGCGCAAGCCTACGCCTGTTTTACTGAAAATTCGACAGATTTCTTTACTGCTTCGATCACGATGTCCTGTGTTTTGTCATCCATGTCTGGGTACATCGGTAGGCTGACAACGTGATTAGCGGCCCATCTTGAAATTGAGATGTCGTGGATATTTTTTGTGTTGGCTTTATACCAGGGTTGATCGGGCATCGTCATAGGGTAGTGAACGGCGGTTGGAACCTGCAATTCTGTCATTTTTTTCTGAAACATGTCGCGATTGTTAATTGTCAGCGTGTATTGAGCCCAGACACTTTCATTGCCGGATTTCACAAAAGGAACTGAAAACTGCTGGTCGATCGCTTCTAAGCCTTTGAAAGCTTCGGTGTAGCGCTTTGCAACACGATTTCTCTCGTTCACTTCCCAGTCATATCTTTCCATTTTTGCTAAAAGAATTGCGCACTGAATGGTATCTAATCGGCCATTTACTCCAAGGCGGGTGTGAAAATAACGTTTTTCTGAACCGTGTTCTCTGATCTCTCTCATGGAGAGGGCAAGTTTGTCATCATTTGTAAAAATAGCGCCGCCGTCACCATAGCAACCAAGCGGTTTAGCTGGATAAAATGATGTACCGGCTGCCGTTGTGCATGCGCCACTCTTTTTATCTTTATATTTTGCGCCATAAGATTGAGCAGTGTCTTCAATCACAAATAAATTGTGCTTTTTAGCAATGGCGTTGATTTCTTCGAGATCGGCTACCTGACCGTAAAGCGACACGGGCATAATAGCTTTAGTTTTCGGAGTAATTGCAGCTTCGATTTTTTTAGGGTCGATATTAAATGTTTTACGGTCGATATCGACGTATATAGGAGTTGCGCCGGAAAGAACAATGGTTTCAGCCGTAGCAATAAAAGAGAAGGCTGTGGTGATAACTTCATCGCCAGGACCAATGCCCAGCGCCATCATAGGAATCAGCAAAGCATCGGTTCCACTGGCAACCGCCAAGCAATGCTTAGTGCCGGTGTGTTGCGCTAGTTCTTTTTCGAGTTGTCCGACTTCTGGGCCTCCGATGTACGCACCGCTTTCAAGAACTTTTTGAATACGGCTATCGATAGAGTTTTTAAGAGCTTTGTACTGTGATTTTAAATCAATAAACGGAACAGACATAAAAAATCTCCTGCTGTTTTAATTAATTACTGAAATTTCATTATTCAACGAAGTTGACTTGATGTCTATTGTGTAAAAAAAGCTTCACGCCACGACTCGTCTCATGCAGAATTAAGACTTTAATTAACAAAGTTCCGGAGGAATCTAATGTTTAAATTCAAAACTGTTGTTTTTTTGCTATTGGTGGCATTTTTTATGTTTGAAGCTCAAACCGTTTCAGCCGTTGAAAAAACGAAAGTCGAGCCTAGTTCTGCAATTCCTGAAATCAGAAAATTCGAATTGAACTCAAATGTTAATCCTTGCGACGATTTTCATCAATATGTCTGTTCGAATGTTGAAACGCAATTTAAACTCCGTGACGACCGTAGCGCCCACACCTTTGCATTCGACGATTCTGATGAAAGAATTCTGGAAAAGAAAAAGGATTTCTTCAAAAATATTATGTCTGAAAAAAAATTATCCGGACGTTCGCAGCAGCTAAAAGATTTTTATTCAGCATGCATGAATGAGAAAGAATCAGCGAAGGAAGAAATAAAATTAGTTAAACAACTCAGCGATGAAATGTCAAAAATCAAGACCATCAATCAGTTTATTGATTTAAATCTACAAAACATGACGAATGAAAAATGGTCTGTTATTGGCTATGATATAATGCCGAATATTGATGATCCGTTAATTTACGACGTGACGTTCGATGTTTCTTTTATGGGGCTACCTGAACACAGTTACTACGACAACAATGAATTAGTAGGCGAATACGTTAATTTGATGGCTGAATTTTTCAATACTATTTATCCTCAGGAAGATAAAGCAGAACATATGAAACGGGCACAAGCCATCGTGGATTTCGAAAAAAAATTCAAAGAAACCTACCCACTTCCTGCGGCCTTCAGACAACGATATACTCAGCCACGAAAAATCTCACGTGCAGATTTACTTAAAAAAATCAGCGTTATGAAGCTGCAGTCATTCTTTAGTAAAAATGTACCTAAAAAAACTCAGCTTCGTGATTTTATTCCCGAAAGTTTGGATTTTTTACAAAAGGAAATGAAACAGGACAATCTGCAGGTATTAAAGGACATATATGTCTATCGAAATGCCCGCAGCTTTATGGACGACGCTTATCCTGATTTATTCAAGAAACGCTGGGAATTTCGACATAAATTTCTAGGCGGCCCCCTAACCAGATCGGATCGTCAAGAGCGTTGCACAGGCGGCGTAATGGGTTCATTCGGCCGTGAACTTGATTTTGAACTATTGCCAAGACTATTTCCGCAATTTCCAAAAGAAAAGATGGAAAAGGTGGCCGAAAGTATCCGAGCCTCAATTTTAGCGGGAATTCAGAAGAACAGCTGGCTTTCAGAACAAAGTAAGTCTGGTGCCATAGAAAAAGTACGAACAGCCAAGTTGCAATTGGTACAGCCGACCACAGATAAAGAATGGGATTTTAAGCCTATACAAAAAATGTCGGCAACGCATCCCTATGAAAATTCGGTTCGCTTGGCTTTCGCGGGACACAAGCGTGCTTTTAAACAATTACGCGAAGGGGTCAATCAGGCGGCATGGGGTATGGGTCCACTGACAGTTAATGCCTACTATTCTCCGGACAAAAATAAATTCGTATTGCCAATTGGAATTCTGCAATATCCATTTTTCATAAAGGATGGTGATGTGATCGAAAACTTAGGCGCCGTGGGCGCCGTCGTCGGGCATGAGCTGGGTCACAGTATTGATGACGAAGGTTCAAAATTTGATTCAAAGGGTAAGTTGAAACAGTGGATGTCTGATGAAGATATTAAGAAATTTCAGGAGCGGGGTCGAAAAATGATCGTGCAGTTCAATAAGATCGGTCATAACGCTGAATTAACTCAAGGCGAAAATATTGCCGACCTAGTTGGTTTGACTTTCGCATACAATGCCGCTTTTCCCGAAAATGCCGGAAAGATTGACGATAAAAAGAAATTTTTTGTGGCCTATGCGCGGGTGTGGTGCAATGTTATGCGCGAAAAAACAAAAGAAATGCAGCTAAAGACCGACCCACATAGCCTTGGATTTGCCCGAATAAATGAACAGGTGAAACATCAAAAAGGCTTTCAAGAGGCCTTCTCGTGCAATAAAAATAATAAGTTGTATTTAGAAGAAGCCGATCGTATTCAAATCTGGTAGGCGGTTATATTTTGAAATTTTCTGAACTTGATCTTAAGCTTAAACCCTTTACTCCTTTGTTTCGGCTTGCAACGGGGCATACCCAAACAGTTCTCGGACATATTGTGCCTTCGAGGCTGGGTCAGTTCAAATTAACTGAATTTGTTTTACGACTGCCGGATGGCGATGAGTTACTTCTTGAGTATATCGACAATAACTCAAAGTATACGATCAGTATTTATCATGGGTTGGCCGGGGATTCTAAATCTGATTACATTCAGCGAAGTGCAATTTTAGCGCAGTCGCAGGGATGGAATATTATTTTGGTTAACCATAGAGGTGCAAGCAATAAAGCCATTTCAAAACGTACTTATCATTCGGGCCGCGGAGAGGATGCCGATGCAGTTTTAAAATGGTCAAATGAAAAATTCAAAGGAACCCGGCAAATCGCGCTTGGTTTTTCAATGAGTGGAAGCATTCTGTTAAACTTGGTTACCGGTCGATATGGCCGCCTTCAACCGGATTTCGCTATCGTTGTTAATTCTCCACTCGATCTGGCTCGTTCTTCGGAATTACTGACTAAGGGTTTTTCTAAGATTTATGATTTTAGATTTTACATGCTGTTAAGGAAGCTGATTAAGCAAAAAGAATCAATCGAATTGCCGCTCTTTGCCAGAACCACTGATCTTGACGAAATATACACTTCAAAAGCTAATGGTTTTGCCGATGCTCTCGACTACTATCAGAAATGTTCGACAATAGATTACGTGGATCAGATTCAAACTTCTACATTTGTATTAGCGGCGCACGATGATCCGTTTATCGATGTAAATGATTACTTAAGAGCGAAATGGAACGAGAATGTTCATCTGACATTTAAAGAGTTCGGCGGACATATGGGATACTTTGCGAATACAAAAGACCCCAAGCACGGCCATCGTTGGTTGGACCATTACTTGGAATCTGTTTTTGAAAAAATTCAGGCTATTTAGGATTATTTGATCTGTCGAAAGATCCATGTCTCATCCCTTTCAATTCTATTCAGACTCGGTTGAGTCAATAATAGCAATTTTATGATCAGGAATAAGCCTTATATCGCCTGATATGCGATATAAAGAAAAACATTGAAAACGATCAATGCCTTCTTGAGAATGTTTGAGAAAACTTCGGCAAATCGATTCGCTAAATATATTAAGCGAAGCCAATTAGCCTCTTCCCATTGTTGTTTGTACTCTCTTGCCGCTTTCATTTTGTCCTCCTCAGGTTGATTTGCGGTTAAAAATAATAAAATGTAAAATACTTGGACCAAATTTTTGGACGTGGCTGAAATTATGAATATTTTCGGACTTCTTTAAGGGTACTTAGGCGACTGCGGTTAAGACGGGGCAATCAATAAAGGATACAGAAAGAAGAAGTTCATTAGAATCAATTCCGAGCATCGGTGTGGTCATATTTTGTTTTGCTTGAATCATGAAATCCTCCTTTCAGTTATATATATTTAGTATCGGACACTTTTTTTATTTATACAAGCATTTATTTTTTTCTGACCGGCATTAACAAAAGTAATTGGTTCCAAACTGGAATCAAAAAATAAAAAAAGCGTGTAAAAGTGAAGTTTTTATCTAGAATATGGGTATGCAAAACGTCGTCGAAATAAAAAATGTATCAAAAGCATATCAACTTGGCTCGACAGAGGTCCAAGCTTTACGCGGACTTTCACTTGAAATTAAAAAAGGTGAGTTTGCGGCGCTCATAGGAGCTTCTGGTTCGGGTAAAACCACCTTGCTGAATTTAGTAGGGTGCTTAGACAATGCAGATCAAGGTGACATCCTTATTGAAGGTATTTCCGTTAATAAATTATCGGAAGATCAAAAGAGTGAATTGCGAAATAAAAAAATCGGTTTTATTTTTCAGTCATTCAATTTGATTCCGGTGTTGAATGTTTTTGAAAATGTTGAAATTCCGTTAACCATTCGACCTGAAGTGTCGACAGAGCAGCGCACCCAGAAAGTAATGGCTGCATTAAGAGATGTCGGACTTGAAGAACTTCAATTCAATCGGCCTGATCAGTTATCTGGCGGCCAAAGACAGCGTGTAGCCATTGCAAGAGCGCTCGTTACAGAGCCTTCATTGATTTTGGCAGATGAGCCCACTGCAAATCTCGATTCGAAAACAGCACATCATATTATTGATCTCATGCTGGAGCTGAATAAAAAGCGTGCCGTGACATTCTTTTTCTGCACACACGACGAAAAGCTCATGAGCCGCGTGCAGAGAATCGTCAAAATCAAAGATGGAAACATAGAAACTGAATGATTTTAAAATTGGCCTATCTCAACTTATTCAGAAATAAGCGACGTTCTTTGTCGACGGGTTTGGCGATTTGTATTGGATTTGTCGCCTTGAATTTGTTAGGTGCTTATATTTTTCGGGTAAAAAAAGCATTGGATACAACTTCGGTTTACTCGGCACTTCATGGGCATGTTAAGTTATTCAAAGAAGGCTCATTAGTTCAGTTTTCTATGAAACCCAAAGAATTTATTATTAGTCCGCCTGAGCTTAAACAAA
>JAYVIY010000407.1:0-2561 GCA_043769795.1 Pseudobdellovibrio sp.
AACTTTGCCCATCATGCAATTGAAGAAAAAACAAAACAACCTCTCAACCTTATTCACCGCGATTTAAGCCCTCATAACGTGATGGTGTCTTATGCCGGAAATGTAAAAATTATTGATTTCGGCATCGCGCAAATCGATGCTTCAAATCAGAATACAAGCACGCAAAGTATGCGGGGTAAATGCAGATACATGAGTCCTGAACAAGCCGAATGCGAAGAAATCGACGGACGCAGTGATATTTTTTCTTTAGGAATTATTCTTTGGGAAATGTTAGCTAATGATCAGCTCTTTAATGACAAAAGCGAAATCAAAATATTGCAAAAAGTTAAAGCTTGCGAGATTCCACCGATCAGACTGGTGAATGCAAATGTTTCCACTGAGTTGGCCTTAATCGTGAACAGAGCTCTAGCCAAAGATCCTGCAGAAAGATACCAAGCAGCTGATCATTTGGCTCAAGACTTGTCGCAACTGCTGAAAAAAAACTATCCGAATTTTTCTAGCCCTTCTTTAGGGTCATTTACGAAAAAAATTTTCCAGTCGCACTCAACTGAGCTTACCGAAAAATTAATGAAAATTGCAGTACTCCCCTACGAAAGCAGTAAAAATCTCGTGGTTCTCGATAGCGGTGATCACACTCAGGTTCACGGTAAGCCACCAGCGGTGCCAAAGGATATTGACCAGCCTATAGAACTTCCGGATGGCCTTGGCAACATAGCACCTAACAAAAAAAAGCCTATTGAGAATTATAATTTTAGTGAGTTGCTCGAAAAAAATGTTGTTGCTGAGCCAATAAAAAATCTGCAGTTAGAAAAAAACACTTATGCGCATGCGGCTCAAGTCAGTTTTACCCAAACCGGCAAAACTCATCGATCAGAGCAACCCCCATCGGCAGATATTCGCAACAGTTTTGTTGATGGAATTTTTAAACTCGGAACGGTCGGATTAATTGTGGCATTGGTCTATTTGGGGTTTACGAAAGTGATAAGCCCGTCTATACGTTCTCATTTGGTCACTGTAGGCATAACAGATGCTAAGAAAGGCTATATACAAGAATCGTCTTTAGCCACTGAACCCGTAAAAGCAGCAAACACACCGGCAGAAGAATCTGATCTCTACGCGATTTCAAAAAATATGAAATTGGGTTTCCTGAATATTTCTCTCGCAACCGAAAATCCAAAAATTCAGATCTTGATAAATGGAAAAGTTGTATTTGAAAAACTACCCTTATACATGTATCCGGTCGCTGCCGGAAAAGAAGTAACTATCACGGCCTACGACCCAGATACAAAGATATCGGTACAACAAAAAGTAATCGTAATATCCGGTAAAACAATTGATGTGCCGCTTTCACTGAAGTCTGAAAAAAAATAAATTATTTGTTGAGATCTTTCAGCGGACCAAAGAGATGTTCTAGTCCATTAACTTTAACTTCGTAGAGTTGTGCAAGCAAAGAACCGAGCTCGCCTTCCGGAAACCCCTGCGAGTGAAACCACACAACATAGGGTTCTGGCAAATCGACCAATCTTGTTCCTTTGAATTTGCCAAAAGGCATTTTCATATTGGCTATTTTAATCAAGTCGTCAAAATTCGGCGTCATTTCTTAAAAGGTAGATCGCCTAAATAGTCTTTTTTGCCAATTTCTACACCATTATGACGTAAAATTGAATACGCCGTAGTTACGTGAAAATACATATTAGGAAGAGCATGCTGTAAAGCAAATTCAGTACCGGTTAAAAACTTACCTTCCCAACGTGGTTGAGATATTTTTTTATCTTCGGCTCCGATAAAATCTTTTGCAGTAAATTCACTAAGATAGCGAATAACGCTCTCGATTCGGGAAGTCAGTTCGGGCATTGTCGTTTCTTTATCGTCGTGAACTGGCGCATCTTTACCGGTCAGTCTAGAAGCACAAAGTTTAACAGTGTCTGTGGCAATTTGAATTTGCTTGGTCAAAGGCAGCTGGTCCGGAGCTAAACGGGCATTCAGTAGAACTTGAACATCAAATTTTTTCGTCTCTGCGTGAAGTGCGCCTTTACCTAGTATTGCATTCAGATTTTTTAACATTTTAATAGATTGCGGAATAGTTAACTCATATAACATATAAGCTCCTTTTGATTAGCTGACCCCGATTAAAGCTCAAATTAATGTAACAGGCAAGCCTACAATTTCTTGCGTCTTCAAAAAGAGTTTAAACGTTTCTGCAAAATTTCCGCGACAGAATCCATTTTTTTTAGGCACTGCGACGCTTCATTTAGAGGACATTTTAAAGCGAATTTTTCAACGATTTTTCTGAAAGCTCTGACCTCAACCAGTGCAAATTCCACTGAAAATTTCGAATAGTTCTGTTTCAAATATTTGAATAGCACCCAGTCGAGCTGGCTCAATAATATTTTAAATTGTTTTTCGCTTACGATTTCAGGTTGAGACGAAATATGCGCCAAGTGTTCAATAAAATAACAATAAACGTCGACGTTTTCCTGGGTTATGCTTGGACCTATTAAATCCAGAAACCGATCTGTTTCCGAAACGCCGGTCATAAAACCGGAGTTCATCCAAAGTTT